>CAZJDS010000330.1:0-2819 GCA_964544795.1 uncultured Alkaliflexus sp.
ACAGTGGTTTGGAGGTTGTATTGCCTCAGACTGGGTATATGGTTCGATGGCTTCTGATGAAGCTTATAAAGGTACAACTTTTGGAGATACTCCAACTTATAATGATATTGAAAATTGGGATGTCAACTCAGCAAATGAATCATTTGTTGGCAGATGGCGAGACGTTTATAATGGAGTTGCCCGCGCCAATGATTGTCTAAATCTTCTTTATGATATGAAAGAGGAAAATCTAATTACTGAGGAGCTTGCAGTTGCAATCGAGGCTGAGGCAAAATTTTTAAGGGCTTGGTTTCATTTTAAAGCAAATTTAGTATTTAGGAATATCCCTTATGTGAAAACTTCGAGAGAATTGGATGGAATGCTACCTGTAGAAGTTCCAAACAATTCTCCTGGTTGGGATGAAATGGAACAGGACCTAACTTTTGCAATTAATAATTTAAAACCTGAACCGCGAAATGGAGAACCTGGTCGTGCAGATCGATGGGCAGCTCTGGCATTAAAAGCAAAAGTACATTTATACCAAAATGAATATAATGAGGCAAAATCACCTCTGCAAGAGATTATCGATAATGGACCTTTCGCATTGGTCGAAAATTATAATGATAATTTCCATTCAAATACTTGCAATAATGAAGAATCTATCTTTGAAATTCAAGTTTCTGTTGGTGCTGGAGTAAATAATTATCTCACTTTTGGAAGAGGGATATTGCATCAAAAAGGACCTGCTGGTTTTGGTTGGGGTTTGTTCCAGCCCACTCAGAATTTATTTAATGCATTTCAGACAACTGAAAATGGTTTGCCTGTTTTAGACACAGAAGATCGTGTTAATTTAGATAATGACATGGGTGTTGTTAGTTCTGAAGAGTTTAAACCAACGGAGCAAAATTTGGATCCAAGGGTTGATTATACAATTGCCAGGCGTGGAGTTGATTTTGTTAGTTGGGGAATTCATCCAGGACATGATTGGATCCGTGATCAAGTTAACGGAGGACCATATATGACCAAAAAGTTTATGCATGATCCAAATGAAGTGACATCTCATGGTGGTCAGAGGAATGCTCGTAATTTTAGAGCTATTCGATATAGTCATATACTTTTGTGGCGGGCAGAAGTGGCTGTAGAAGATGGTGATCTTAACCTTGCCCGTACATTGGTTAATGAAGTAAGAAATAGAGCAAAAAATAGTCCTTATGTAATGGGGCGGGTGAAGAAATTTGTACTAAGTTCTCAACCTAATGATAGCGAAATAGATTGGGACCAACCTGCAGCAAATTATTATATTGAACCCTATCCGGATGATGGTTCTGAAAATGATGCTTTTCGTAACGCTGAAGAGGCAAGAAAAGCAGTAAGACTTGAGCAAAGACTCGAATTTGCAACAGAAGGTTCGCGATTCTTCGATTTAAGACGTTGGGGAATAATTGAAGAAGTTTTAAATGCATGGGTTCAAGAAGATTCGGAGTTTAGGACATTTTATCGAGGACAAAATGTAAGATTTGAAGCACCAAAAGACCTTTATTGGCCTATCCCTCAAAGTCAATTGGACATTCAGGAATCTCTACAGCAAGATTCAAATTATTAATAATCTAATTAAAAAAATATGGAAAACAAAAATTTTGAACATAACAGGCGGGCATTCTTAAAGAATTCCACTGTTGCCGCAGCAGGGTTTACTATTGTGCCCAGTCATGTGATAGCAGGATTGGGACACAAAGCCCCGAGCGACAAACTAAATATAGCCGGGATTGGAGTAGGCAATATGGGTGGCAGGAATGTTGACAGGGTTTCCAGTGAGAACATCGTGGCTATTTGCGATGTTGACTGGAATTATGCCAAACATGTGTTTGATAAATACCCAAAAGCTAAAAAGTATTATGATTTTAGAAAGATGTATGATGAAATGGATAAGGACATTGACGCGGTAATTATTGCCACACCCGATCATACACATGCTATTATGGCAATTGAAGCCATGAAAAGGGGTATGCATGTTTATGTACAAAAGCCATTGAGCCTTACTGTTTGGGAAGCCCGGAAGATGGCAGAAGCTGCTAATAAATACAATGTCGTCACCCAAATGGGAAATCAAGGCAATTCAGGAGAAGGTATACGTCAGGTCTGTGAATGGATTTGGGACGGGGCTATTGGAGAGGTGAAAGAAGTCCATGCATGGACGAACAGACCTTTCCCTTATTGGCCACAACCTCAAAAAATGCCGACAGAAAAGATGAAAGTTCCTGACAAACTCGAATGGGATTTGTTTATCGGCGGTGCTGAATATTACGATTACAACAGGCTTTACCACCCACATGATTGGCGTGGCTGGTGGAATTTTGGGACTGGTGCCCTGGGTGATATGGCCAATCATATAATGGATCCAATTTTCAAGTCTCTCAAATTGAAATATCCAACCAAAGTTGAAGCTGTTTCAACGGAGTATAATGCAGTAACCCCACCGGCTGGTGAAATAATACATTACACTTTTCCTCCGCGTAGTAATATGGAAAAAGTTGATATGCCGGAAGTTAAAGTTCATTGGTACGACGGCTTATTGCAGCCTCAGCGCCCCCCTGAATTGCCGGAAGGTGAGACCATGGGGCGAGACATTGGTGGAGGTACATTATTTATTGGTAGTAAAGGCAAATTGATGACGGGATGTTATTCAAAAGATCCATTTCTGTTACCCTTAGACTATGATAAGGCTTATAAAAGGCCTGCCAAAACCCTTAGGAGAGTTGAAAATGGCATGGAAGGGCACGAAATGGATTGGGTGCGGGCTTGTAAGGAAAGTCCTGAAAACAGAATACTTCCAAGTTCGA
>CAZJDS010000331.1:0-2807 GCA_964544795.1 uncultured Alkaliflexus sp.
GTCATTTTTGTAGAACGATATTTTTATATTTGTTAATAGCTCCATAGGAGCGGCATTTTATGGATGTATTAAAATGCCATCCCTACGGGATTCTTATGCTTACTGGGATTGTTTGTTACAAAGATTACGCCTCTACAAGGCTTTGTGGGTTTTTATAAGAATTCATTGAGGTTTTTATAGCACCATCGGTGCGTCATTTTTGTAGAACGATATTTTTATATTTGTCAATAGCTCCATGGGAGCGGTATTTTATGGAAGAATTAAAATGCTATCCCTACGGGATTTAATGTCTATCGGGATTGTGTGTTACAAAAACAACATCCCTTGGGGCTTTACATATCTATATATGTTAGTGGATTCTTTCTCTTTTCCCTATCTTTAAACCATCTATGAAAAATCCTATAAAACCACGTATTGTTGTTTTTATTGACTGGTATTCTCCTGGGTATAAAGCGGGAGGACCTGTTCGATCTATGATTAATATGACGGCACATTTGGCTGAAGAGTTCGACTTTTTTATTGTTACCCGAGACAGTGAATATGGGGAGAGTACCCCTTATGATTCAGTAATTTCAGATGCATGGAATAAACTCTCTTCTGGCGAGAAGGTTTGGTACAGCAGTGCGGGAACTCCCTCTCTGAAGCTGTGGAGAAACCTCATTGGCGAGGTCAATCCCGATGTGGTTTATATCAATGGAATTTACTCTCCAAAATTTTCGCTTTTACCTCTGATTGCTGCACGAAGAATGAAATGCAGTAAGATTATTGTGGCGCCCAGAGGGATGCTGGGTGCTGGAGCTCTTGAAATTCATTCTATTAAAAAGCGATTGTTTTTAAAAGTTATGAAGTTTTTAAAGTTGTATAATAATCTTGTTTGGCATGTAACTGCAAAGACTGAATATAGAGAAGTCTTGAAAGAGATTGATGAAAATGCAAAAGTAATTATTGCTCCAAATTTGCCTACTCTGCATATTGAAATTTCAAATTTGACTTTTATTCAAAAAAAACATGGCGAATTGAAAATGAGTTTTATTTCACGAATTAGTCGAAAAAAGAACCTCCTTTTTGCTTTAGAATCGCTCTCTTATGTATCAGAAGATCTTTTAATAACTTTTGACTTGTATGGTCCAATTGATGATCATGAAAACTGGAAGATGTGTTTAGAAACTATAAGTAAGTTGCCTGAAAATATTTTTGTAAATTACAAAGGAGCTATTCTACCTGAGCAAATTAACTCTACATTTAAAGATTATCATCTGTTTTACTTCCCTACAAAACACGAGAACTTTGGCCACGTAATTTTAGAATCATTCATGGCGGGTCGCCCAGTACTCATAAGTGATCAAACGCCTTGGAGAAATTTATCTGATACCAAAGCTGGATGGGACTTACCATTGTCTGATCCGTCAGGTTTTTCTAACACTTTAGAGTCCTTGGCAACAATGAACCAAGAAGAGTATGATGAGTGGTGCAAAGGAGCGTGGGCGTTGGGGCAAAGTGTCGTTAATGATGAGCGTGTGGTGGAGGTGTATAAGGGGATGTTGAGAAGAGGAATTAGGGAGTTAGGGAATTAGGTTGTTAGACGATTAGAGAGTTAGGTGGGTAGGGATTAGGGATTAGGGATTAGGGATTAGGGGATAGGGGATAGGGAATAGGGGATAGGTCATAGTGAAAAAAGATAGCGAAAGGGGAAAGAGGTAAAATAGAAAAAGTTTGAAGTGCAAGATCATAAGTCATTGCGTCTGTTGCAGAGGGATGAGATGAAAGGAAATCGGTCACTGAGTCTGTCTAAATATGGTGATGTACGCTCCATGTTATTAGTTGCGAATGCGTTATAAGAAATTAAGCCAGATAATTTTCTTCATTTACACAACCTTTCTCTTGAAATTACCAAAACGATCTGTTTATTTAATTGAAACTTTGTATAAATGTGAAATTTATGGGGAAACCTGGTCTGAAAATATATGTAGAACATTCATTTTTCACCTTTTTACTTTTACTTTATTTATCATATTATGTGCGGTATTAACGGATTTATAAGCTCTAATCAACTTCATCATCCTAAGGGGGTCGTTAAAAAGATGAACGACAGTCTTGCGCATCGTGGTCCCAACGGTGAAGGGATTTGGGCAGATAAAGAGATCGCGTTGGGCCATCGCCGACTCTCGATTATTGATCTTTCTGATGCTGGACGCCAGCCCATGGTATCTCATTGTGGACGGTATGTTTTGGTGATGAATGGCGAAATCTACAACTACCAATCGTTGAAAAAGAGCATCCAGTACTCCTATCAATCTAATTCTGACAGTGAGGTGGTTTTGGCCGCATGGAGTGTGTATGGGGAAAGATGCTTAGAGATGTTTCAAGGGATGTTCGCATTTGCCATTTGGGATACGCAAGAGAAGGTATTGTCTCTTGTGCGCGATAGAATGGGGGTGAAGCCGCTCTATTGGAGTAAGAGTAAACATGGTTTTCTCTTTTCATCAGAAGTGCGTGGATTGCTGGCTTCAGATCTTGTAAGTAATGATATTTCAGAAACTTCGCTGGTAGATTATTTGAGGTACCAAACGGTGCAATCGCCCGACACAATTCTTCGTGCGGTGAAGATGCTTCCTCCTGCTTCTATTCTACAATATCAACCTGAAAAAGGAGCAATAACATTCAATAAGTATTGGGACATCTGCAAAGTAAACAGTACTTCAATCACTGATTATCACTCGGTGAAAGAGACAGTTAGCCAGTTGTTCTACCAAGCCGTGGAAAGAAATTTGGTGTCGGATGTACCCTTTGGAGCCTTTCTCTCAGGA
>CAZJDS010000332.1:0-2805 GCA_964544795.1 uncultured Alkaliflexus sp.
TCATTCACCTTTGTGAGATTCTATTCTCATGCTCGTTTCATATACTCTAAATTGATTTTCAATTGCTATATGGAACTCGCCAAGGTAATCATTAGCTGCGTTGATCTTCGATTCTCCTGTGTGAGAATCACTTCTCATGGCTCGTTTCATAATGTTGCCTTGTTAAAATATTTCATTTCTATTGATAATAAAAGGATAATGTCTTATAGCTTTGTATTACATAGAAAACATATTTTTCCATCTATGTAAGTTATAGAAAAGTATAAAGAACAGCAAGTTGGGTTAGTTAATGTTTTAAATGGGAACACTTTGCTTGTGTGGAGCTGGAGTAATTTCATAAATATAGAATAACAATCTAAAACGTAGAAGTTGGATTTAACATTCCATTACCACACAAAAAAGGTGTTTGCTCTATCAGAACAAACACCCTTTATATACGATCTAAAACAAATCTATTTTTTGGTTTCTTGCCAAACTAGGGCACTTGCACCAATGATAGCGGCATCTCCCATGGGTAAACTTGAAGGCAATACTTTAATTTTATTTTTAAAGATGGGTAGTAAATGACTTTCCATACTTTTTATGGTAGGCTTAAAAATATAATCACCTGCAGCGGTAGGTCCTCCAAAAAGGAAAATTGCCTCAGGAGACAAATGATGAACGGTATCAGCCAATCCCTGACCTAAATATTGACCTGTAAGTTCAAATACTTCCAAAGCTATTTTATCGCCCTTTTCAGCAGCATCAAAAATCATCTTAGAATTAAGCTCTTTAAATGATTTATCAGCTAAAAGACTGTCGGCTGCATTGTCTCGTGCCATCAACTCAAAAGCAGTTCTTTTCATTCCAGGTGCAGAGCAGTAAGCCTCTAGATGCCCTTTTGCACCGCATCCACAAAGACGACCGTTAGGAATCAAAGTCGTATGCCCACATTCGCCAGCAAACCCGTCATGTCCATAGACTAAATCGCCATTTACTACCAAACCGCTACCTACGCCAGTTCCTAAGGTGTACATCACAAAATTTTTCATTTCCTTAGCGCCACCATATATCATTTCACCAATAGCCGCTGCGTTGGCATCATTGGTTAAAGCAATGTAATTATATTCAGGAAATTCAGATTTAAGAAGAGCGACAAGATTCACAACTCCCTTAAAAGAGAGATTGGGCGCATATTCGATGGTGCCACTGTAATAATTACCATTGGGAGCGCCAATACCTATGCCTAAAATATCTGAATCGGCATTGGTTAACTTTACGGTTTTGGCCATCGCACGAACTGATTCAGCCAATTCTTTAACGTATAAATTTACATCACCATGAGAAGGGGTCTCTATATTACCTTTAATCAAAACATTTCCCTGCTCATCCACAATGCCTATGGCTGTATTAGTTCCACCAATATCAATTCCTATTGAAAACTTCTTCATCCTTAACTAATTTTATTTATAGTTTAATAATTATGCAACCCTAATTTTACTTCCTTTAACTGCAAAGAAGAATATATAAAGGTAACAAATAGCAGGAACTATATAGGCATAGGTATAACTATAATTATCAGCAATCGAACCCATTAAAGGAGGTATAATAGCTCCTCCAATAATTAAAGCATTCACAATTCCTGATGCGGAACCTAACTCAGATCCTTTGAGGTCTTTCACAGCCAAAGCAAAGATGTTCGGGAACATGATAGAGTTAAACAATCCAATGGAAACAACTGTCCACAATGCAACCTGCCCTGTTGTTAAGGTAGTTATTAGAGCCAAAGAGGCAGCAACCAAAGCAAAAACGCCCAAAGTTCGTGCTGGTTTTCCATTTCCAATTTTCATAAAAATGAAATTAACTACTGCCACACCTAAAAAGATAAAACCAATAGTTGTATTTCCTTCTGTTACAAAAGTTGCAGAAACAAATGCAAGAACAAAAACTAAACCGATGTAAACATATTTTTTAATACCCTCTTTCATATCTGAGAACATGATGGAACCAAAGAACCTTCCCACCATAGCACCTCCCCAATAGATGGCAGCATAAGTAGAAGCCATTTCAGGCGAAATTCCTAAAGAACCTGTACGCAAGTAATTCACCATCAAACCAGCATTACCAACTTCAGCACCTACGTAGCAAAAGATTGCAAATGCACCTAATAATACATGAGGATGGCGATAAACACTTTTCCGTGGTCCGTCAGATTGAGCATCCACGGAGATAGTAGGCAACTTAATCAAGAAAAGAGCTACAGCTACTACAATTACAATAATTGCCATTATTATAAATGGGAATGGAATACGATCTGCCACTTGCAGTCCGTAAATTAGTTTTTCAGAATCAGTAGCCAATACAGGTAAATCTAACCCTTTAAAAACAGCCTTTGCAATTAACCAAGGTGCCACCATAGTAGCGATAGAGTTGAGCGCCTGAGTTAAGTTCAAACGACTGGAAGCAGAGCTCTCTGGTCCAATAGCTGTAACATAAGGGTTAGCTGCTACTTGTAAGAAAACAACCCCAATAGCCAAAATAAAAGTGGCGAACAAAAAGAGTGGATAAGAAGGCAATTTAGCAGCGGGAACAAATACAAGACTACCCACTGCCATTAAAATCAACCCTAAACTAACTGTCCATTTGTAACCAATTCTATTCACCAACCATCCAGTAGGCACAGACATGATGGGATAGGCAATAAAAAATGCAGAGGTAAGCAATTGTGCCTGAAATTCACTAAGATCGAAAACGGCCATTACTGGCGCACTTAGTGTAATTATAACCTAGATTGAGCGATTTGTGCAGAAAAAAATAAAAGATAGC
>CAZJDS010000333.1:0-2794 GCA_964544795.1 uncultured Alkaliflexus sp.
CAAAGATGTGTTTGGAAGTACACATGATCACGTACCCTTCACTTTTCGATCAGACGGAACTGCACTTGATGAAAACAGGGATACTATACCCGTTGGCGGAGTTATCTACAGCCGTCCATACAATGAAAAGGGCGTTGGAATAACTTCAACGGGAATTGTTAAAGGAGATGTCTATGATTTGAATGGAATTCCTGTCAGTTCATTCAGTGAAGAAGATGTAATGAGCGGAAAAATAAAATTTAGCGGAACACTTGATAGATATTACAACTCTAAATTAAGTGAAAAAGCGGTCAGAAAGTAAAATAAAATTCAAACATGGTAAAAAGATAAATCACTTGCTTTTCCTTCTAACGGGTTAAACTTTGCCTTTCCGTCTGTGTTTACCATAAACAGACATAAGAAAAAGAAAAGTCCATGAGATTATCTATTGTAGATTTAGCAACAGTTTTACCAGGTGAAACAAGAAGCCAGGCTTTACGGCATAGCATTGAAGTGGCACAGCATATTGAGAAATTAGGTTTTCAAAGAATTTGGGTGGCCGAACATCACGGAAGTGGCTCCATTGCAGGGCGGGCACCAGAAATACTGATAGGAGCCATCGCTGCAAACACAACCACGATAAAAGTAGGCTCTGGTTCGGTATTACTGAATCACTACAGCCCATTTAAAGTTGCGGAAGTGTTTTGCACGCTAAACGAGCTCTACCCTGAACGTATAGACTTGGGCGCAGGTAGAGCAACTACGGGACCAATAACAGATTATGCTTTGCAACAAGATAGAAGCAAGCGCTTTCAAAGTGATTCCAATCAACAGATTGTAGAGTTGGTTGCTTGGCTCGATAATAGTTTTCCAAAAGATCATCCATTTGCACAAACCACTATACATACAATAGACAGCCTGCCAGAATTACATCTATTGGGCTCAAGTGCATGGAGCGCATCAGCAGCAGCACAGTTGGGTTTACGTTATGTATTTGCAGGATTTATCAATCAAGCAGGAACAAAAGAGATTATTACTTCTTATCGCACAAACTTCATCTCTTCTGAAGGAGCTACAGGTATAAAGAACCCACAAGTAATATTGGCCATTCATGTAGTATGTGCGGATACAGAAGAAGAAGCACAGAAACAAATTGCACCTGTAAACATAATGTACCAAAACCTTTCAAAAGGAGTTTTAGATGTGCAACTCCCAAGTCCTGAGGAAGCAGTAAAACAGTTGGGACACCTACCAAAACTTGAAAGGTACATTTCAGGATCAGGAATCCCACCCAAATTTATAGCTGGCACTCCTCAACAAGTCCATCAGCAATTATCACAACTCACCAAAGATCTTGAAGTTGATGAATTCATGATTCAAGATATGATGACTGACCACCAAGCAAGATTGCATTCATATCAATTACTGGCTTCTGTTTTCGGCTTAAAAGAAAAGTAGAATTCTTCTTATTTGCCCTCTTAGGTTATAATGGTCCTTCTGCATCTATTTTTCCTTTGAGTTAATTTAGAAGATGTTCCACTTATATTTCATCGTTTATAATTTGCTTTTCAGCTAACATATGGAAATCGCCAAAATCATTACGAAAAATATTTCTCACGCTCGTTTACGAGAATAAAAAGACGTGGTAACCTCCTAATTACAGATGACAAAATGAACCTTCATAAATTATTTTTTTTATTTAGGACTAAAAAGTCTTGTTTAATTCAAATCAAATTCTTTAATTTGTGATCAAGCAAAATAAATAGCTATGGAAAATATCTTTGAAACTGAAAATAAAAATATTTATACCTACGATGCATCTTCTGGAGAAGGCGGATGCAGTTGCGGTGGAACTTGCGCATGCAAGAGCGAAAACAACGAAACGGGCTCTTGTGGCGGAAATTGTAGCTGTCAACAAGAGGCTTAAGAGTTTAGTTATTACACCTCCAAATTGTAATAATTTTATTTGTAGTTAATCTGGTTTATGAAAAAATGGGTGCTTTTTAAGCACTCATTTTTTATTTCCTCTGTCCTGAAAAGAAAAATTATATCTACATTGCCGTTTTTTATCATCACTATTAATCCTTTCTCTTTATGGAGATATTTATTGCCAGTCACAAAGGAGAACTTGCTGCTTTACTAACAGCAGTATGTTGGACATTCACCAGTCTGGCCTTCGAGTCTGCAGGAAAGAAAGTAGGATCCTTATCCGTAAACCTCATCAGGTTAGTAATCGCTTTCGTATTCTTAGGGATTTACACTTTTTTTGTAAATGGTCATTTTTTCCCATCCGGCATAACAAGTCATGCTTGGTTTTGGCTTAGTTTATCTGGAGTGGTAGGATTTCTAATTGGAGATTTACTTCTCTTTCAAGCTTTTGTTGTAACAGGTGCGCGCATCTCCATGCTTATCATGGCTCTATCTCCGCCCCTTACAGCTTTCTTTGGCTGGTTGATCTTAGGCGAAACACTATCGTGGAGTAACATTTTGGGAATGACTATCACTATATGGGGAATTTCCTTGGTCGTTTTATCTCGTTCGCCCAATAATAAAAGAGTGCATCTTCATTACCCTTTGAAAGGAGTACTCTTAGCATTTGGCGGGGCAGCAGGACAAGGAATGGGATTAGTGTTAAGCAAATTAGGAATGCAAAATATGGATCCATTTGTCTCTACTCAGATACGGGTAATAGCAGGAATTATAGGGTTTGCAATATTATTTACTATTACAGGCAGATGGAAATATATATTTACCGCACTGAAAGATGGAGTAGCCATGATTGGCATAACTACGGGTGCGTTTTTCGGCCCATTTC
>CAZJDS010000334.1:0-2788 GCA_964544795.1 uncultured Alkaliflexus sp.
TCATCTTTATATGATCAAGGTTTTAAAAGAGTTTTACAATTAAAACTGATCAAGTTATTCATAAACAATTGATTTGTAGATAGCGTCTTGAATCTTGGTGCGTACATTCATCTCTCCCAACTTATTGTTGTATCCGTTGGGAAAAGTGCGGTTGGATAGAAAAATGTAAATCAAATCAAAAGCAGGGTCTGCCCAAGCTATGGTTCCCGTAAAACCTGTATGACCAAAAGAGAGCGGTGAAGCCAATTTACCTGTAGGCCCCATCTTTTCAAGATTGGTTTCTGGTTTATCAAACCCCAAACCGCGCCTGTTATCTGAATTTTGTCGAGAAATAAAGAGCCGAACAGTTTCATTGTTTAAGTATCGCTGTCCACCATACTCTCCGAAATTAAGATACATCTGCATCATTTTTGCGAGATCATTGGCATTGCCAAACAGACCAGCATGACCAGCCACTCCGCCCATCATCGCTGCACCTTGATCATGCACATACCCTCTAACCAATTGTCGTCTAAAATAATTATCAATTTCAGTAGGAACAACCTCTTTCAATTTGAAAAAACGAAGTGGATTATATCTCAAACGATTTGCGCCCATAGAGTGATAAAACCAATTGTAGGAGAGAGTGTCCAATGGCAACAAAGTGATGTTATTTACAATTTTTTCCAGCAACATAAAATTAAGGTCACTATAGAGATACTCCTTTTTTCGTAATGAAGAATTCAAGATTCTTGTCATCATTGAATCTTTATAACTTTTATTTAAATACAAACCTTGTGCTACCTGAAGAGAAAAATCTATAGTACTTAGCGGCTGAAATAGATCCTCACGATAGGCTACTGTATTATTCATATAAAGTTTTTCTTCTATACGAATGGAAAACTTCAGACTCTTTTTACGACTAAATAATAAACCATCTAGCCGAGCTGTATCGATTGTAGATTGATAAAAGGGAATATAAGGTAAGAGTCCTGATTCATGAAGAAGAAGTTCCCTGATTTTTATATCTGCCTTATCGGTGGAGTCGGCTTCGGGAAGGTAATCAGCCAGCCGATCGTTTAATTTAAAGGATCCTTGATCGTACAAGTGCATCAGTATGGGCAACGTAGATGCAATTTTAGAGATAGAAGCCAAATCATACAGACTCTGATTATTAACTTCTTCCTTTTTATCATACGCTTGATAGCCATAACTTTTTTGATAGATGACAATCCCTTTACGTGCAACTAAAAGCTGAGCACCTGGTGTAGCTTTCTCCTTCAAAGCTTTTTCAATAATTGAATCAATTTTTTGAAGAGAATCTTCACTCATTCCGACTTCTTGTGCAATGCCATATTTGAGTCGAGTGGCAGGCATTTCGACGGAACTCCTCCTTAACTCTGGGGTCAAAACAGAGCTTTCAGACTTGGAAGTAACTTTGATACCATTAAAAACTATCTGAGCCAAGACCTCCGAAGAAAATTGGGTGGTAGAAGGAGTCAATACTAATACATCCAACCCTTCAGGGAGCTGCGTAAAGGGCAGCATTTTCAAATTACCTGCCCACACCATTATCACTTTCTCGACCTTATTATTTACTTTCAAATTTCGAATCTGCTCTTCTATATCAGAAGAGAAATGGCTCTTTTCGCTGGTAAGCCATAGAAGAAGATCATACTTCTCTTTTAGTGTGTCTTGTATCTCATAATAATTGTTGGCCATTTTAATAAAACTCTCATAATCAGAAAATCCATCATTCTGCATCCGAATCTTTAAATTCAATGACGTTAACGGTAAAGGAGAGCGCTTCTGTTTTTGAATAACGGCAACAGAGTTTTCATAAATGTTCCGAATAAGGACCTCTTCTTTGTCATAATCAACCTTCTCAATCTCTTTAAAAAGTCGCATGACACTTTCATACTTCATTGCTAAAACAGCTTTGCAAGTATTTTCCAGCAGCTCTATGGGCAACCACCTGTTTTTAAATCCGTTGGACAAAAAGAGAAGCTCCTTTTGATAATTAGTGGAATAAAACAGATGACCAGGTTTGAGAAGAACTTCCACCGAAGGTTCTGAGATTTGCAGATTGAAATTTTTTGAAAATGAACTTATCATTCCTCTATAAGTACGATTCAAATTAATTGGATGAAGTTGTTGTGATTTTAATCTTAAAAATTGGCGTGGTGTGCTAAAGACATTGAGTTGTTGAGATGATAGCGAATCTGTTGGAAGCCAAACTTTTAAAATTGGCGAATAATCCAAGGGATTATTCTCTACTGAAGTTGTTAAATTCTGATCTGCCCAAAAACAGCCAGTTAAAAAACCATGCGTTTGATTCAAATATTTATAAAATATAGGTTTGTAATCTACATAAAGAGTATCATCAATAAGAGATAGTGTATTTTCATCTGGAAATTTTATGGTGGAATTTTTTCGATCAAAACCATCTCTATTATCAAAGATTTGAAAAGATGCCAATGGGTTTTTAGCGCGTTTGGTGTATCTAAATTCTTTATCAGAAGAAATAACGAAACCTGGATTTGGAAGTTCTCTTTTTTTTATAGATGAAAGTGTTTCAGCCGAAATAGAATCAACAATGAATAATTGTGCCACCCTCTCCTCTACTGTAAGAATGGCATATATGGAATCAGCCCATACTTCAGCGTGATTTTGAGGCCATCCCGTTTGTGAAAATGAAGAAAAAGTAAAAATAAATATATAAGAAGCGAAGAATAATATTCTCATCAGTTAATTTGTTGTTCGTAAAGCCAAAATTACATTTTCTCGCGATTAAATCTGAAGGATGAAT
>CAZJDS010000335.1:0-2786 GCA_964544795.1 uncultured Alkaliflexus sp.
AAACATCTCATCACAATTATAGATGAAGATGGTAACAAAGTAAGCAGATCTTTCAACTGCCTTCTCAACTAATTGTAATAAAATCGATAAACCCCAAATATATATGACTTACACACGTTTTATTTTATACATTGTTTAGAAGTTAATCCAAAACGATTTGCTGTTTCATTTTTTACAAAGCATAGAATCCCTTAGTTTGATAATTAAATAGTAAATTTGTCTTATCCTTCCTTTTTAGATTTGAAGGATGGTATAAAATTTGCAAAACAGAGCAATCTGTTAAAATTGCATCATACATCAAAATAAATACTTATCAGATGATAAAAAAGAGAAGTTTTTCTGTAAAGAAATGGATGATAGCTGTCGCATTAAGCGCGGTTATTTTAGTTGGTTTCGTGGCTGCCTCCACCGATCGACGAAATTTTGAAATTGTAAAAAACCTAGATATTTTCTATTCTCTATTTCGTGAGCTAAATAGCTATTATGTAGATGAGACCAACCCAGAAGAGCTGATCAAAACAGGCATAGATGCCATGCTAAAGTCATTGGATCCTTATACGAACTACATCCCTGAATCAGAAATGGATGATTTCAAATTTATGACTACGGGGGAGTATGCTGGGATAGGCGCACTAATTTCAAAGCGGGATGACTACGTATTAATATCTGAGCCTTATGAAGGTTTTCCTGCACAAGAAGCAGGTCTTAAAGCAGGTGATAAAATCTTGTCTATCGATGGAGTAGAAATGAGAGGAAAAGATGTATCCGATGTAAGTGAGAAGCTTAAAGGGCCAGCCCAAACACAAGTCAAGGTAGTGATTCAACGCCCCGGCGTTGAAAAAAACCTGGAAATCTCCATTACCCGTCGTAAAATTCAAATCAACCCTGTGCCCTACTACGGTATGGTAGATGGCCAAACAGGATTAATCATCTTAAACAATTTTACCTACGAATGCTCAAAAGAAGTAGAGAAAGCATTTAAAGACCTGAAAGAGAACCACGGCATGAAGAAGCTCATTTTTGATTTACGAGGAAATCCAGGTGGTTTGATGGATGAGTCTGTGAAAATTGCCAATCTCTTTTTACCACGAGGAAGCGAAGTGGTTGGTACACGTGGCAAAGTTTCGCAATGGGACAATACCTATAGAGCTCCCCGTGAACCTATGGATACCCTGATGCCCTTAACAGTTCTCATCAACCGAGGCTCAGCTTCGGCCTCTGAAATTGTTGCTGGTGCATTGCAAGATCACGATCGAGCTGTGATTATTGGAAATCGGTCCTTTGGTAAAGGATTGGTTCAAACAACACGTAGTTTACCTTACAATTCAAGCTTAAAAGTTACCACTGCAAAATATTACATCCCCAGTGGAAGATGTATTCAAGCCGTGGATTATGCCAAAAGAAATGAAGATGGCAGCGTTGCGCTGATTCCCGATTCTCTAATGAAACCTTTTACCACAAAAGGGGGACGCACTGTTTTTGATGGTGGAGGCATCTCCCCAGACATTACTGTGGAGCGAGAAACATATAGCAACCTAAGTATGGCTTTAATCATTCAGCAGACCATGTTCGATTTTGTCACACAGTTTGCAATTACAAACAGCTCGATAGCGCCCCCCGAGTCTCTTGAGATTTCTGATAAAGTCTATTCAGATTTCAAAAGTTTTGTAAGCAATTTGGATAAGTTTAGATATGAATCTGAATCTGAAAACATCTTTGAAAAATTGAAAAAAACTGCACAAAAAGAAGAGTATTATGAAATCAACAAAGAGCTCTTCGACAAAATGGAAGAACAAATGCATCCAAGTGTAGAGAGAGATATGGATGTTTTCAAAGAGGAGATTAGCGAGATGTTGGCTATGGAGCTTTCAAGACGCTATTACTATCAAGAAGGAGCTATACTATACAGCTTGCAATCAGACAAGGAAGTGGAAAAAGCAATGGAGCTTTTTTCTGATATGCAAAAATACAGTGGTATGCTAAATGGCACTATTTTAACCCATGCAGGTGATAAAAGGATGAGTAGGCAGGGCGAAGAGTAAGAAAAGCCTCAAAACAATAGCAATAATACATATATAAAAGGATGGAATCAAAACTCCATCCTTTTTTTGTATATTTAGAACTGATAAACGAAATAAACTACTTGCCAAAAACTCAACAATAAGTAAGTAGAAACTTCTAGTAATTTCCTGCGCAGCCATTGGATATAATAAGCAACCAAAGATTCTTCTTACCCTCCAGATACGCAAGGAAAATTGAAGTCAATTTAAATTTTTTATAAAATTTTTACAACTATGAATAAAGCAATTCTTTTAAAAAATCGTCCAATAGGTAAACCCCAACTCTCAGATTTTAAATTTTCAAAAGAAGAGATCCCTAAAATAACTGATGATGAAATTCTTTTAAAAACTAAATTTGTTTCGGTGGATCCCTACTTGAGAGGACGAATGAGCGACGCAAAATCATACGTGCAGCCTTTTAAAATAGGCGAGCCAGTCGCCTCGGGGTGCATAGCGGAAGTAATGGAGTCAAAAAATGAGTCCTTCAAAAAAGGAGATTTTGTTTCAGGCCTCTTAGAGTGGAAAGAATATCAAGTCTCGGACGGCAAACAACTATTAAAGATAGAGGATTCTGAACTACCCTTATCCGCTTATTTAGGAGTATTGGGAATGACAGGATTGACAGCATACTTCGGACTAATGGAAATTGGAAAGCCCAAAGAAGGAGAAACTATTGTAGTGTCTGGGGCTGCAGGAGCCGTAGGAAGTGTTGCTGGCCAAATCGGT
>CAZJDS010000336.1:0-2739 GCA_964544795.1 uncultured Alkaliflexus sp.
TAAGAATCTCCGTTCAAATCGATATCTTTGATAGGAATAAATTATATTTTTTAAGATATACCTATTATGGAAGATAATAAGAATAAGCAGCAACAATTGAAGATTGAACTTAACGAAGAGGTTGGGCAGGGAATATATTCCAATCTGGCCATTATCAGTCATTCTCCGTCTGAGTTTGTAATTGATTTTGTACGTATCATGCCAGGAGTGCCTAAGGCGCAAGTGAAATCTCGCATTGTTCTAACTCCTGAACATGCCAAGCGTTTGCTCAATGCGCTCAAAGACAATGTCTCGCGTTACGAAAATCAATTTGGCCCCATTAAAAATATTGAAGAGGGACAAGGTGGAACACCCATGGTATTTAGTGGCCCTGCTGGAGAAGCATAATTATTTAAACAGATGAAATACTTTGGAGTTTTAATTGTCTCTTTGATAGCTTTTTGCTTTTCCTGTACTATT
This sequence comes from uncultured Alkaliflexus sp., assembly GCA_964544795.1. Classification (GTDB taxonomy): domain Bacteria; phylum Bacteroidota; class Bacteroidia; order Bacteroidales; family Marinilabiliaceae; genus CAZHHH01. Next base: position 460 of record CAZJDS010000336.1, read on the forward strand.
TCTTCGCAGGAGAAGAGCGTAGAAGAAGAGCTGCCACTTCTTGATCGCATTTATTTAGAGAGTCACAATTGGGTAGATTCTGTTATGGCATCACTTTCCGAGGAGCAAAAAATTGCACAGCTCTTTTGGTTGGCAGTTGAATATCCCGTGGGTACTTCGAGCTATCTCTCTTTGCGCAATTTGGTGGAGAAAAACCAGCCTGGTGGGCTTCTCATAATGCGAATGAGAGTCGAAGAAGCTCATGATGTGATTACCGATTTGCAAAGTGTTTCAGGAGTTCCTTTGTTGGTTTCCATTGATGCAGAAACAGGACTTTATATGCGGATGCGTGAGATCATAGCTTTTCCTCAAGCCATGTCGTTGGGCGCAATTGCCAACGATAGTCTGATTTACTGTATGGGATTGGAGGTGGCACGTCAGTTGCGAACCATGGGTATCCATGTTAATATGGCTCCTGTGGCTGATGTGAACAGCAATCCTGCCAACCCTGTGATCGGAATGCGCTCTTTTGGTGAAGAACCGACCAATGTTGCACATAAATCTGTGGCTTTTATGCGTGGGTTGCAAGATGGCCGTATTATGGCTGTGGGCAAACATTTCCCTGGACATGGAGATACTTCAACTGATTCGCACCACACACTTCCCGTTGTAAAACGAAGTAGAGAAGAGTTTGATGCCGTTGATTTAATGCCTTTTAGAGCTTTGGTGGATGCTGGTATTTGGGGAGTGATGACGGCTCATTTGCATACACCTTCTTTAGAATCTAAAAGTGAAATTCCTACCAGCTTCTCTAAAACAGTGATTGAAGATCTGCTTCGTAAAGAGTTGGGATTTCAAGGCTTGGTTATTACCGATGCCATAAATATGCAAGGAGCTAAATTTATGGGCAAAGCAGGGCAGATTGATGCTCTGGCTTTGGCAGCAGGCAATGACATTGTGGAGTTTACAGAAAATCTTCCTGAGGCAATTATTTCTGTAAAAAGAGCAATTACCGACTCTCTTTTAGCGTGGGATGATATTGAAGCAAAATGTCGCCGTTCGCTGGCATTTAAATATTGGCTGATTCATGAAAAACCTGCTTCTAAAGTAGCTAAAGAAAACTTAGTTGCAATCATCAACAGTCCAGAAGCAGAAAAATTAAATCAGCAACTATACGAAGCCTCGCTCACAGCTTTAAAATTGGATGAGAATGTTCCTCGTACTTTAGAGTTTGTAAAGGATTCTACTGCATTTTTGGTGGTGGGAGATGGATCGAAATACGATAAAGCGATTCGAGATTATTCTGCCTCTTCAATTTTTAATTTTTCTGCTGAATCAGAATGGAGTGTGATAAGCAAAAAATTGAAAGAGTACAAACATTGTGTTGTTGTCATCTCGGACAGTCGCTGGGGAATGACAAACAGAAACAGTGTGTTTAAATCGGAGTTGGCTGAATACCTCTCAAGCAAACCATCCACAGTTGTGTTTATGGGAAATCCCTACCATATTTTCAGCTGGAGTACTTTAGCAGATGCAAACTCTTTTATCCTTACTTATCAAAGTAACAATGAAGCACTGAACAGCGCTTTGAAGTTTCTATCTGGTGAAATAGGTGCTTCAGGCAAGCTTCCCGTATCTGTTCAAGGTCTGTTTGAAGTTGGTTCTGGAGTTGTAGTCGACTAAGCTCTACTTTCGTCTTTTTGTACCTCTGATGGCTTTCTCTTCCCACGGATCATCGGGCCATACGTGTTTGGGATATCGGTTTTTTAATTCTTTGCGCACTTCAAAATAGGTGTTGTTCCAAAAGCTTTTAAGGTCTGATGTTATTTGTACGGGTTTAAATCCTGGAGACAACAGATGTAGTAAAATATTGGTTTTTCCTTCATTTATTTTTGGTGTTTCAGCCAGACCAAAAAGCTCTTGTAATCTTACTGCAAGAATGGGGGCAGAGCCATCAGGAAGGTACTTGAGTTGGATGTTTGAACCACTGGGTACTTTTATTCTTTGCGGTGCCAATCGGCTCAGTTTGCTCTGTTTGTCGTGATCTAAATGATAGTGTAGTGCTTCCAGTAAGTTTATTTTTTTTAACTCTTCTTCTTTTCTAACTCCCGAGAGATAGGGGGAGAGCCATTTTTCGCAGGTTTCAAGTAGTTTAGGAGTGGAAACGTCTGGCCACCCTTCTTCAGGGCGCCAATTGCGTAAACTTAACACTCTGTTTTGCCACTGTTGCACTTCTTCATTAAAATCTAAAAGATGATCGCCCTCTTTTAGATTTTAATGAAGAAGAGATCGGAAGAGCAC
>CAZJDS010000337.1:0-2727 GCA_964544795.1 uncultured Alkaliflexus sp.
CACGTCAACTCTTGCCGCCTATACCGCAGCAAGCCGAATTGATGCATTGGCATCCATGCCGGCCATCACACTGGCCTCTGCACTTTCTTCCTTTGTGGGTCAAAACTTAGGTGCCGGCCAATCCGAAAGAGTTAAAAAAGGAGTATGGGCAGCATTAAAAATGGCTTGGGCAATTAGTTTTACAGTAATGGTAATTGTATTTTTCTTTGGCGAACAGCTCATTCAACTTTTCAACAATGATCCTGAAGTAATTAGACAAGGCAAAGAATATTTAGTCATTGTTAGTTCGTTCTATGTAGTTTTTGCTTCTATGTTTATTATGCATGGAACACTTAGAGGTGCTGGCGACACAATGATTCCTATGTTCATTACGCTGATCTCATTGTGGCTTATTCGTATTCCATTTGCATGGCTTCTTTCTCAAAGGTATGGCGAAGCAGGAATTTGGTGGAGTATCCCATCTGGATGGATATTAGGGCTGATAGCAACGTGGATTTATTACCGAACGGGAAGATGGAAGAGAAAAGTAGTGGTTCGGGAAAATGAGCTAGAACCTACTCAGAGTAGTTGATTAATTGGACTGCGTGCTTAAACTCATTAATACTAGTAATTGGTGAAAAATCATCGGGATACTTTAGTTCTTGGCAACGCGTCTGTCTGCCAACGATGAAAAAAGGTGTGTTGGGAAACATTCCTTTATATTCAGTCATAACCGTATTAATAGACTCTAAAGATTGAGGACTGGAGAAAGCAGTCATAAAAAGATCGGCTTTTTTACTGTTATTTATAATTCTCAAATCATTTAATTCTACATAAGGTCCTAAATAGATTACTTCAAGATTCTCCTTTCGAGCCAATAGGTCATAGAACAGCAACTCAATCTCAAAGCTTTCATGTTGAGGCAAAAACATTATAATACGTGCTCCTGATGATACAGTGCTTTGCATTTCATTTTCAATGGCAACAGTAATCTTTTGGCGAATCAAATTATGTATAAAGTTCTTTTGAGCTGATAAAACAGTTCCTGTTTGCCATAAATAATAGACTCTTTCAATAAATGGGAAAAGAATTTTCTCAACACTATTTTCAAAACCCATTTTCATTATATTACCAGAGAGCATGTTCAAGAACTTTAATTCATTAAGCTCCAACATAGCAAAGATAAAATTATCAATTTGCCCTTCCTGACTATTGCTATCAATGGAAAGATCCATGACTCTCTTCCTTATATCAGCCTCACTCATCTCTGCAATAACAGATATTTTAAGACCATGAGAATTTAATATGGATATATTTAAGAGATGGCGCAAATCACCTTCGGAATAATAACGAATATTCGTACTTGTTCTTTTAGGTTCAATCAATTTATAACGTTTTTCCCAAACACGAATTGTGTGTGCCTTTATCCCCGAAATTTCTTCTAAGTCTTTAATGGAATATTTACCCATACTTCCAATTCCTTTCATATTTAACTAATGACCTTTATAACGAAACATTACTTTCTTTTGTTCAAAAAAACAAGCTATGAATTCTCATTTAGATCCATTTTATTTAAGGAACAAGATATTTAAGAAGCCAAAATCTTTAAAAATCATTAACTTTGGTACTTATTTAAAATTAGAATAGATGATTCAATCAATGACTGGGTTTGGAAAAGCCATTTGTGAACTACCCAATAAAAAAATCCACATCGAAATAAAATCCCTCAACAGCAAACAGCTGGATTTAAACATTAAGATGCCCAATCTATATAGAGAAAAAGAATTAGAACTACGAAATCTTGTTGCGGGTGAACTACAACGTGGAAAAGTGGAAGTAAGTATTTGGGTAGAGTCTATGGTTCCCGATCGTGTCACCCAGCTAAATCAGCAAGTAATAGCCAATTATTACGAACAACTCAGTACCCTCTCGCATCATCTTAAAATAACCAGCGATACAGACTACTTGCGCACTATCTTATCTCTCCCCGACACGTTAAAAGTGGAACAATCGGAGTTGGATGAAACCGAGTGGGAGCACATTATGAAGCACACTGCAGATGCCATAAAAGCCATTCAAGAATTCAGAACGCAAGAAGGGGCTTCATTACAAAATGAAATTACACAAAGAGCTTCAAACATATCAAAACTATTGAAAGAGACCGAACCACTTGAAGAAAGCCGAATTGATAAAGTAAAAGAGCGCATTAGAGAAAACCTCATCGAAGTTTTTGACAAATCTAAAATAGATGAAAACCGCTTTGAGCAAGAACTCATATTTTACATCGAGAAATTAGATGTCACAGAGGAAAAAGTAAGGCTAAATCATCACATCACCTATTTTAATGAGACGGTTGAAGAGAATCAACCAGTAGGTAAAAAGCTGGGTTTTATCGTCCAAGAGATGGGACGCGAAATAAACACTTTGGGATCTAAAGCCAATGATTCGGATATGCAGAAACTGGTTATTCAAATGAAAGATGAGTTGGAAAAAATAAAAGAACAAATCTTGAACGTTCTCTAAAAACATAAAACGTTTAAAAAGAAGAGAAGGAAAATGAAGAAAGGGAAACTAATAATATTTTCAGCACCATCAGGATCAGGAAAAACGACCATTGTTAAACATCTACTCACCAAAGAGTTAAACCTGGCATTTTCTATTTCGGCTACAAGTAGAGCTCCTCGGCACACAGAGAAAGATGGTGTTGACTATTACTTCTTTGACAACCTCAAATTCAAGGAGATGGTC
>CAZJDS010000338.1:0-2721 GCA_964544795.1 uncultured Alkaliflexus sp.
TTCCGATCTCCACGTTGAGGCTCATCGAACAACACATAGAGCCCATCTTCTTGTTGAAACACTTCCGCTTTTTGCAACGGCTGACGATAACGAATGCGCAGATTGTAGCGTTTCCTATCGCCCATTCCCAACTTCAAATCAGGACGTACCCAATGCACTTCATGGTTGGCTACTTTCAATGCAGAGCGAAAAAGCCCAGGATGTTCCTGCCCCATTCCCACATATACTTGGTTGTATTCCACATTGGTGCCAATCACAAAAAGAGGTTCTGTAAATCCGCCAATATTCAATCCTTTGCGCTGACCAATAGTGTAAAAGTGTGCGCCATTGTGTGTTCCAATACTTTTCCCATATTTGGGATGAAATGGAAAGGGTTCGGCTGAACGCTTTATATCTTCACTATCAAACTGTGTATGATCCTTATATTTCGAAGTAAAAAGTTCGCTATCTGGGGGAATTAAAATAACCTTTCCCTCCTTTGCTTCCAGCTTTTGTTGCAAGAAGACGGGAAGATCCACCTTCCCAACAAAACAGATTCCTTGCGAATCCTTTTTGTGTGCTGTGATTAAATTCAACTCTCCTGCAATTCGGCGCACTTCTGGCTTTTGCAAGTCGCCAATGGGAAACAGAGATTTGGCCAACTGCTGTTGTGAGAGTTGGCAAAGAAAATAACTTTGATCCTTATTATGATCAGCTCCAGCCAAGAGGCGATGGACAGGTTTTCCATCTACCTCTATGGTCTCTTTACGACAATAATGTCCCGTTGCCACGAAATCAGCACCCAATTTTATGGCTTCATCCATGAAAACATCAAACTTGATCTCACGATTACAAAGCACGTCGGGATTGGGCGTTCTTCCCTTTTCATATTCTGAAAACATATAATCCACCACCCTCGCTCTGTATTGGTCGCTTAAATCCACCATGTGAAATGGGATATCCAACTTGCGCGCTACCGCTTCAGCATCAAACTTATCGTCCAACCAAGGGCAGTCGGCTTTGAGCACACCAGTGGTATCGTGCCAGTTTTTCATAAACAGACCGATCACCTCATATCCTTGCTCCTTCAGCACATATGCAGCAATACTTGAGTCAACGCCTCCTGAGAGGCCGATAACCACTTTTTTATTCATTGCAGCCATTCATTCTCCTTCCAAATAAAATTAAAATGCAAAGATAAAAAAAGTCCTCCAATGTCTCCCTATTCAGAAGACAAAGGAGGACTTTAACTATCTTTAAACTAAGCATTAATCATCATAGGCATAAGCAACATCAACTCTTCTTCGTTATCCGTTTTCTCAAAAGGTAGAATAATTGCCGCTCTTGAAGGGTCTGACATCTCTACAATAATTTCAGTAGAATCAATATTATCTAAAATATCAGATAAAAATTGTGACTTAAATCCGATCTCCATCTCATCGCCGCTGTATTGACAACTCTGCTTTTCGAATGCAGAAACGGAGAAATCAATGTCTTGTGCAGAAACCACCACCTCATCATTCCCCATGTGCAACTTAACCAAATTAGAAGATTGGTTAGAGAAGATAGAAACCCGCCCTAAAGTATTGGAAAGCTCAACCCGATCAATAACTGCTTTATTGGGATTGTCCTGTGGGATAACAGCTTCATAACTTGGGTAATTTCCTTCTACCAATCGACACACCATTTTGTAATTAGGCAAGTTGAAAATGGCGTTTTTATGATCGAATTCCACCATCACATCACCATCTTCTCTGGGAAGAACATTCTTTAACAAACCTGCAGGTTTTTTCGGTAAAATGAAGGAAGCCTCAAATTCTGACTGGGCATCCAATCTTCTATAACGAACCAACTTGTGAGAGTCGGAAGCAACAAAAGTTAAGCTTTCAGCAGAAAACTCAAACAGAATACCGTTCATCACGGGACGCAATTCATCGTCGGCAGTGGCAAAAAGTGTTTTGGTAATACCCGTCATCAATAAAGAGGCAGGTATTTGCAAACTGCTGCTTTTATCTTCTTCTACTTTCGGCACTTCTGGATATTCTCCACCGGGTTGGCCCACAAAGTTGTATTTTCCCTTTTCAGATACAATGTCAACAGCCAGATTGTCCATGTTGACTTCAAAAGTCAATGGCTGCTCAGGCAATTTCCGAAGAATCTCCAACAACATTTTTGAAGGAAAAGCAACCACTCCATTGCCATCGGAGGAGTCGATTGTCATGTGCGTAATCATAGTTACTTCCAAATCGGAAGCCGTTATGTTTAAGGTGGTATCCTTTACATCAAACAAAAAATAGTCAAGAATAGGATACTGGCTTTTGGATGCAATGGCTCTACTGATGGCCTGTAAATGCGATAGCAATTCAGAACTGGATACTACAAATTTCATTTAGGAAGATTTTATAAGTTACATTTCAAAGATAGGAAATATCAATCAATTAGAGATTTTATATCCACTAAGTTTGAACGATAAACCACACGAAGATACAAATAAAGAAAATATTTTGGAGGATGTGCATGGTTTTTTAAAAATGAATCTTCTCAGAAGCATAAAACAGTCAAAAAAAACTCCGTGAAAGTTCTACAAAATTACGCGCCGCTGGTGCTAAAAATCGCAATGATGGGAGCACTTTTTGCAACAAATCAATGTTCACAGCGCCTATAAATTACGTGTTACAGACAGGACACTCCTAACGGAGCTTTATTTGTCATTATAATTTTTGTGCTACAAACAGGACACTC
>CAZJDS010000339.1:0-2720 GCA_964544795.1 uncultured Alkaliflexus sp.
TATGGAACATGCAATGTAGCTACTTTATCCATATTATCTCGAAATGTCGGCAGCTTATCCCAGAGATTCATAACCTGCTTCCTCATTCCTGTTGAGCACCAGATATCTGATTTGTCCTTGAAATCAGGATAGATAACAATCACAGGAAGGCCCTTCATATTAATTCCATATTTAATCTCTTCCCGCAGTGCCTGACTATTTTTAGTATTATCGCTCATGATAAGAATAATATTCTTTGATACATCAAGCCTATCATGCAACCTTTGCTTTAACGTTTCCCATGTACTGTCATCCCGTACATTATATGTTTTTGCGTGAGCATCAACAAAAGGGAAAGAACTATCTGCTGCTTTCCACGCACGAAACTGATTATAATATAGAAAGTCCGGCGTAGCATTAGTTCCCAGATTTGATTCATTAAAAGGTTCCTTCACATGAAATGCTGTATAGTTTGCTGTTCTGTTCGCCATTTTTATCTCCTTGGTATTACACGAAACATATCCTTATATTCGTAGAGCGGGATGTCTTTAATATCACCAAAAATAACAACTTTCACCTGCGAATTTAGGCTTACTCCGGCACTGTTTAGTGTACATAACATACACCTGAGCAAAGCTTCTTTATCTTTCGGACCATCATCAAATCTGGAGATACCATTGCCAAGCACAGGAAGCACAACATTGTTGCTTGCATATACCCTGTCAATCTCTTTCCACATCTTCATAAGCATAAGTTCAAATTTAGCCATATTTATGTGTGCTTCATACTGCGTATTTAACTCTATCATTGCCAGCATAAGATAGGTTTGATTATCTACACTACTATTATAACGAATAACTGTACCAAGTGGAAAGTCGTACAATCCATTACTCTTTTTTTCAAGACCAAGCCTTTTTGCTTCAGCATCTACGGCTGCCTCTATTTCGTCTTTCTTCCCATGATCCAATACTAACCGCCCATGTAATGATTTCTTCGATATTACAGTATCATCAACTCTGGTGTCGAAATGTGTATCGCATCCAATAACTCTCCAGCCAGAAGATTCAAATATATCCCCACAATTAATAGATACCGGGGTTTGACAAATAGTAAGATTTATAGATTCTCTAAAGATTCTACCAATAATAAAATAAGCAAGGATGTAAATAAACAATGAGACTAAAAGGACAACACCGATTCCTATCCAGATACTTAAATCTATCCGATCCCCCAGCGAAATACCAAGTATAGATAGAACTGTGGAAATCATTCCTACTGATGTTACCGAGATGATAACGCTATCTCGAACTCGTTTTGAGAGACCATTATACCAGTTGAACATCTTATTCATTGACACATCCCTACTTTCCAACCGCCCGAGCTATGCTCAAACAGCTCCAATCCCATATTTCTCTGGTTTCAAAACCCAACGCTGTCAGCAAAACCGCACTAAATCATATTCTTCTGCTCTTCTTACTTGACAATGCCCCATGTCACATAAGTATCTCTTGAATAAACATTTCTTCCATTTGACAGATGCTCACCATTTACAGTAAATCTTGGAACGGCATTCATTATCGGTTCTTTCTTAAACCCAACATGAATCGCCTCCGTGCCTGTCAGGTCAATTCTCTTTGATAACGCAATAGGCCACATAGCAGATAAATCACCATCCACAGCCCATATAGCTGAATACGCTGGATATGCAATAATCAACGGAATCTTATAGTTATCAATGGCTTGTTCAATTTCGTAAGATAGGACGCTCCCGCTTTTTCTCGTATTCTCAGAAAGAATAACAATCATATTTTTTGATGCGCTCAAGCGTTCTCGAATACGAGCATACAGCGTTGCTTTTGAGCTCGAATCCCGAACGGAATAAGTTTTCTCATGGCTGTTTGTCAGTTTGAAGTCAATACTTTTGTTGGCGTCCCATGCTTGTAACATTGAATAATAACGAAAGTCAGATTTCGATGGATTAGTTTGGCCCAACCCATCAAAGGCAACATATGTCCCTGTTCTGTTCATATCAACATATAACCTCCCATTTTTTTTATATTTCATTTATCACCAGCGAATGGCTTGCCGAAACCGTATGACAGTGATGAATTTATAAGACATTCCCGTTATGGAACAAATCTGCAAATTATTGAATTGCACAGTATTGCTATAATATAAACCATCGCTTGGATAGTTTAGTGACTGCTAGGCAATAGTCCGCTACAGGGATTCCAAAACCCACTTCTATTCATCAAGGCGAGAATCACGATTAACAGTCCCTTTACATATCTCTTGAACTCGTCCAACCGCTCCATCCTCAAGCATTACTTTTATTCCGTGAGGATGGTAACTTGATTTTGTAAGTATTTTCGCCACTATGCCTTCTGTGAGTTTTCCGGTAGGCTGGTCGAGCTTGAGTACAATCTTAACTTTTGCGCCAATCTTTATGTTGGCTCTATTTTGTCCGTTCATCATTATGACCATTCCTTTCCGCTACGCTACAAGGCACAAAAGGTATATGAAACCCGTTAGCCGTAACGCAACATTCAATATTTTGTGTTAAAATGTACTTGAGAAAACAGGCACACTACAGAGTACGTGGAGGTGAGTGGGCACAGCGTCTGCTGAACCGCATCATTATGTGTACCGACTGCTCTTTCAAGCACACATCTGTGGGGCATCGCACCCCGTAATCTTATCTTTGGAGAGACTAACTACTCGTTTTTCAGTGAGCGATCAGT
>CAZJDS010000340.1:0-2679 GCA_964544795.1 uncultured Alkaliflexus sp.
TTGGGTAATGCAGCTATCTTAGAGGCACAAATGTTGATGTTGGGTTCTCAAAATATTTTGAACCCTGCTAATGGAGCACCTATTACGGTTCCTTCTCAGGATATGGTTCTTGGTTTGTATTACATGACTAAAATGCGTCCAGGAGCAAAAGGAGAGAACCTATCTTTTTATTCTCCAGAAGAGGTAAAAATTGCCTACAATGAGAAGAAAGTAGATCTTCACGCTCAAATAAAAGTGAAAATTTACGATCTGAACGAGAAAAACGAAAGAGTTTTAACCACTGTTGAAACTACTGTAGGACGTGTCCTCTTCAATGAAGTTGTACCAAAAGAAGTAGGCTATATCAATGAGCTTTTGACTAAGAGAGCGTTGCGTGATATTATCGGAAATATCCATAAAATTTGTGGATCACCTGTTACTGCAGAATTCTTAGATGAGATTAAAGATATGGGTTACCAAATGGCCTTTGAAGGTGGACTCTCATTTAACTTGGATGATGTTATTATTCCTGCAGAAAAAGAAGAGTTGGTAGCTCAAGGTTATCAAGAAGTTGAAGAGGTAACCAACAACTATAACATGGGTTTCATTACCAATAATGAGCGTTACAACGCAATTATTGATATTTGGACACACGTGAATGCTCGTTTAACTGGAACATTGATGGATCAGTTAAGCAACGACCTTCAAGGGTTCAATTCAGTATATATGATGTTGGATTCAGGAGCTCGTGGTTCTAAAGAACAGATTCGTCAGCTTTCAGGTATGAGAGGTTTGATGGCTAAACCACAAAAATCAAGTGCAGAAGGAGGACAAATTATTGAGAACCCCATTCTTTCTAACTTTAAAGAGGGGTTGTCGGTTTTGGAATATTTTATCTCAACTCACGGTGCTCGTAAAGGTTTGGCGGATACAGCTCTTAAGACAGCCGATGCTGGTTATTTGACTCGTCGTTTGGTAGATGTTTCTCAGGACGTTATTATTACTGAAGAAGATTGTGGCACTCTCCGTGGTTTGGTCGCTTCTGTAATCAAGAGTAATGAAGAAGTGGTAGCATCATTATATGAGCGCGTTTTAGGACGTGTATCAGTTCATGATGTGTACAATCCAACAACTGGAGATATTATTATAAAGGCGGGTGAAGAGATTACCGAGGTGGAGGCGAAGATTATAGACGTTTCTCCTATCGAGAGAGTAGAGATTCGTTCTGTACTTACCTGTGAGTCTAAAAAAGGTGTTTGTTCCAAGTGTTACGGTCGAAACTTGGCTACTGGCCGCATGGTTGAACGTGGTGAAGCAGTTGGAGTTGTAGCAGCTCAATCTATCGGAGAGCCTGGTACACAGTTGACTTTGCGTACTTTCCACGTGGGAGGTACAGCTGGTAATATTACCGCTGAAAGCACTCTTTTAGCACGATATGATGGTCGGGTGGAGATTGATGAACTTCGTACCGTTCCTCATGTAGAGCAAGATGGAAAAACTGTTGATGTGGTAATTGGCCGTTTGGCTGAAATGCGCGTGGTAGATAAAAATACCAACATTGCACTTACTACGCAACCCATACCATATGGTGCGAAACTGTATGTAAAAAATGGAGCCGAAGTTACTAAAGGAGAACTTATTAGTGAGTGGGATCCATGGAATGCACTAATCATTAGTGAGAAAGCAGGTAAAGTAGCATTTAACGATTTAGTTGAAGGAGTTACTTTTAAGGAAGAGTCTGATGAACAGACTGGTTTCCGTGAAAAAGTAGTAACTGAAACTCGTGATAGAACCAAGAATCCTGAGCTGGAAATTTTGTCCTCAACAGGTGAGTTGCTTAGAACTTATAACCTACCAGTAGGCGCACATATTTCAGTAAGTGAGGGAGATCAAGTTGCACAAGGGCAAATCTTAGTTAAGATCCCACGTGCAATGGGTCGTGCTGGTGATATTACAGGTGGATTGCCACGTATTACAGAGTTGTTTGAAGCTCGTAATCCATCTAACCCTGCTGTGGTTTCAGAAATTGATGGAGAGGTCTCTTTTGGTAAGATCAAGCGTGGTAATCGCGAAGTGATCATTACTACAAAAACAGGTGAGGTAAAAAAATATCTAGTTCCTTTATCAAGACAGATATTGGTACAAGAAAACGACTATGTGAGAGCAGGAATCTCCTTGTCTGATGGAGCTACTACGCCCGCCGATATTTTGGCTATTAAAGGACCTACAGCTGTTCAAGAGTACATCGTAAATGAAGTACAAGATGTTTATCGTCTTCAAGGAGTGAAGATTAATGATAAACACTTTGAGATTATTGTTCGTCAGATGATGCGTAAAGTGGAGATTGTGGATCCTGGTGATACGCGTTTCCTCGAAAAGCAATTGGCAGATAAAATCGATTTCATGGAAGAGAACGATGCTATTTGGGGAAAAATGGTTGTAGATGAGCCAGGAGATTCTCAAGCATTGAAAGCAGGAATGATTATTACTGCTCGTCGATTGAGAGATGAAAACTCACAATTGAAGCGTCGTGATCTCAAACCAGTAGTGGCAAGAGCAGCCATCCCTGCGACATCAAGTCAGGTGCTTCAGGGAATTACCCGTGCTTCTCTTCAAACCAAGAGCTTTATGTCGGCAGCTTCCTTCCAGGAAACGACTAAGGTTTTGAATGAGGCTGCTATTCAAGGTAAAGTGGATACT
>CAZJDS010000341.1:0-2679 GCA_964544795.1 uncultured Alkaliflexus sp.
TTTTGGTTCGTATAATGATTTTAAACAATTTGAAAATATTTTGACTAATTCGCCATACACTAATGAAATATCTTATATATATGCGTTTCCTATTTTAGATTTAGGAGTATTTATTGTTCATTTAAATGAAAGAATAAATGATCCAGGGACTTATTATGACTTGTTTAAAGGTATAAATAATATTATATACACTATTTTAGTTGATCATAATAAAGTTTCGAATCTAAAAAACTCTAATCATTTTTTAAGAAAGGTTTTTGATTCTGAAATAATCGCTTTAAAAATAATTGAAGATAAAATTCAAACTTCCAATAATAAAGCTCAAAAAATATTAAATGTTAATAGTATTGTTCCGGTGGAATTATTTTTAAACAATCTTAATATTATTGAAGCTAATCATTATTTAGAAACAATTAAAGAACTATCATTAAAACCTAATACAACTAAAGAGATATTTTATAGTGTTGGGGATAAACAAATAAAAGAAACTTTTATTTCAATTTTAGACCAAGATGTATTAAAGATTGTTTCAGTAATTAATGATTTAACCTTAGAATTAAAAGAAAAAGATGCTTTAATTAAGAATGCTATTATGGATTATGAAACTCATTTATTAAATATTAATGCTTTAAATGAAGATTTAATCAAATATTTAAATAGTAAAGGTTCTCTTATTTTAATTAGTTTTAATGAAACTATTTTACCTATTTATGGATACGATGTTACTTTACAATTTTTCAAAGAATTTGGACAAATTACTAAAAAGATATTTAATGAAGGTACTTTATATCGTTTCTCAACTTATGAATTATTTTTATATTTACCAATAAATGATATTAGAGCAGTTAAAAATGAATTGAATAATTATTTTAAGGAAATTAATTTATATGAATCTAAAATTATACCTTATGAGAAGTTTTCTCCGAAGATGGCCGTAATAAGATATCCGGTTGTTACAGAAGAGAAAAACCCAGCTAAGTTATTCCGTTATTTAGAGTTAACTTTAGACTCTTTAAAACGAATGAAGAACAATTATTATTTATTTTTTGAATATGATATATATGAAAAAGAATTATATGAACAACAAGTAATTGATTTATTAAATACAGCAATTAAAAATAAGAATTTATCATTATCTTTTAATCAAATCATTGATAAAAATTATTATGTATGGAAATATGAATCTTTTTTATCAATTGATAATTTAGATATTCCTACCCAGTATTTATATAGAATCGCTAAAAAAAGAAACAGATTGTATGAACTTGAAAAATATCATATTGAAGCCGTTTTAAAGTTTTTAAATACTTTAAGAGATGAAACAAATCAATTAATTAAGGTTACTATTCCAATTGATAAAGAAACAATTAATAATAGTGATTTCAACTCATTTATTCATGAAACGCTACATACTTATAAAATTCCTAAAGATTTCATATCATTTTATATACATGATTTAAATAAAGTAAATTCAGATCTTTTATTAAAACTAAATGATTTATATAAAAATAATATTGCGATTGAAACATCTAATATCGATTTAGTTTTAAAATATCCATTTAATACCTTATATCTAGATTATGATGCTTCTAATAAGTGGTTGAATTATTTAAAAATAATTCAACCGCTCTTAGATCAAGAAAATATAGATTTAGTTATTGGTAATGTTAAAACATCAAATGAACGAGACAAGTTAATTAATTTAAACATTAATCTTGTTAAGGGTGAGTCTTATGAATCTATTAATAGTGAAAAACTTTTGTTAAAAATAAAAAAACTTTAATATTCCACAATCATAACAATTAAAATTATTATGATATAATTATAAAGTAATTAGGAGGACATAATATGGCATGGAATGACGAATCATTTTTAATCGGCGAAAGAGCTAGAGTTGAAGGTGAAAGAGATTTAGGTGTTATTACTAGATTGGATACTAAAAGGGGTTTGATATTTGTTTTATTTAAAAGAATGCGTGAAGAAGCATATAAATATCCAGAAGCAATTGATGAACATAAAATAGTTCCACTTGTAACAAAAAAAGAAGACTCGAGTTCAAACTTTTAGATTAAGAATAATTTCTTATCTTTTTTGTATTTATTATGTAAATCACCAACATTTTTATAAAATAATGTTAAAATGTTATTAGAAAAGGTAAATAATTATGGAAACATCTTATAAAAAATGGCTACAAAATGAATACTATAAGAAAAAAGAACCAACTTTAGAAGCTTTAAGAAGTTTAAGTGTTGATGAACTTAACCTTCATATTAAAGATTATAAAGATTTTTTAATTGATTTAATTAAAGAAAATGATAATATTATAAAATCATCAAATTTAGAAAAATTAATTGAAAAACAATTTTCTCAAATCGATGATTTAGAATTGTTGTTATCAAAGGGAATATCTAATTCATTAATAAATATTATGTTTGATGAAGAAAAGATAATTCATTTTATTAATAAAACAAAAAAAGACACCAAAGAAGGAGCCAACTGTAAAACATCTTTAGATTAAGGTGTTTTCTTTTATAAAAGATAAAGATATGGTTAATATAATAAGTTCAAAAACAATCTTTGACAAAAAAGAAGTAAATGAAGTTTTAAGCAAATATATAAAAAAGGATTCAAAAATATGTGTAATAGCTTTTTCACAGTTTCTTTATGATTACACCCATG
>CAZJDS010000342.1:0-1881 GCA_964544795.1 uncultured Alkaliflexus sp.
TTTCTGACAATTGGACTTTTTGCTCAGTTGGACAGAAGCGTTCCTCCATCTGCTGGACCAGCGCCAAAAATAAATATTGGCAAGTATAAGAAGTTCAAATTGCCCAATGGTCTGCAGGTTTTTGTGGTGGAAGATCACAAACTACCTGTAATCACCTACAGTCTGCTTCTTGATTTGGATCCAATTAAAGAAGGAGATACTGCAGGAGCAATTGAAATGGCGGGTTCACTCATGCGATCTGGAACGACCACCCGCACCAAATCAGAGATTGATGAGAGCATTGATTTTATAGGAGCTTCACTCTCCACACACGCAGGAGGGATAAATGCACGAGCATTAAAAAGCCACAGCACAGAGTTGCTGGAAGTAATGTCTGATGTATTATTGAACCCAACATTTCCAGCAGAAGAGCTGGAGAAAAGTGTTCGTCAATGGGAAACAAACATTCAAGCAGAAAAAAATGAGCCTTCAGCTATTGCCAACAATATCTCGACTGTACTTAAATATGGTAAAGACGATCCTTACGGAGAGTTGGTAACAGAGAAAACCCTCAAAAATATCACACGTGAAAAACTGGTGGACTATCACAACACCTACTTCAGACCCAATGTGGGTTATTTGGTAATTGTAGGTGATATTACGTTGAAAGAAGCAAAGAAGCAGGTAAAAACCTATTTTGGAAATTGGAAAAAGAAGTCTGTTCCTACTTATAAATATGATCTTCCTGCTACTTTTGACCAACCAGAAGTAGCCATTGGCAATCGTGAAGGGGCCAACCAATCCACCATTCTGGTAACACATACCGTTCCCATGACCATTGGACATGTAGATGAAATCAAAGCTTCGGTGATGAACCAAGTATTAGGCGGAGGTTCATTCAGCGCGCGTTTATTTCAAAACCTAAGAGAAGATAAAGCCTATACCTACGGTGCTTATTCAAGTCTCAGATCCGACAAAAGAATTGGAAATTTCACCGCATCAGCCCAAGTAAGAACATCGGTAACCGATAGTGCATTGACTGAAATCCTCTATGAAATGAAAGACTTGCAAACTCATTTGGTAAAGGATCAAGATCTGGAGTTGGTCAAAAACATGATGACAGGTAGTTTTTCACGTTCTTTGGAAGACCCAAAAACGATTGCGCGGTTTGCACTAAATATTGAACGGTACAATCTTCCGAAAAATTATTACGAAACTTACTTGGAAAAGGTTGAAGCCGTAACCAAAGAGGATGTGCGTGCAATGGCTCAAAAATATTTACATCCCGATCATGCGCTCATTGTTGCCGTAGGTTCTGTAGATGAGATCAAAGAATCCATGCAGAAATTCTCTCCACAAGGAGTGGTGAAAGAGTATGATTTTTATGGAAACGAAGTGCTTCCTGCAAAAGAGATCACAGATATTTCTGCTGAAGAGGTGATTGCAAAATATGTAGAAGCCATTGGAGGAGGAGATGCTGTAAGTAAAATCACAAATATCACGACAAAAGCTGGATTTACCATGCAAGGGATGTCGTTGGAAATGACCACTTTTCAAAAAGTGCCCAATAAAATTTTGGTAGAGACCAAAATGGGTGAAAATCTTCTTTCCAAACAACTTTATGATGGTGAAAAAGGATATGTCGTTAGCCCTATGGGTCAGCAAGAGTTAGGAGGTGCAGATTTAGAAAGTATGAAGGCTTCAGCTCTTTTGTTTCCTGAACTGGATTATGCAGCCAACGGTTTTTCATTAAAACTAATGGGTCTTGAAACTATAGATGGTGTTGAAGCCTATAAAATTTTGGTCACCAATCCTTCAGGAACTGCATCTACTCAGTATTTTGATGTAGAAAGCGGTCTTAAAATTAGGGAAATCAACAACTCTGCTCAAGGATCTTTAATT
>CAZJDS010000342.1:1891-2672 GCA_964544795.1 uncultured Alkaliflexus sp.
CCAACTTGAAAGATTATCAAGAGACCGATGGTGTTAAATTCCCCATGAACATACAACAAAGCATGGGGCCACATAATATAGACATTCATGTCGTCAGCATTGAAATCAACCAAGAGATGGACGATGAATTGTTCAAACCATGATAACCTCTTTTTAAAGCCAGAGAGGTAAATTTAAAGCCACCGATGAATATAGACAATCCAATAGGACAGACCTAAAATTCATTGGTGGTTTCTTTTTTGATATATTTGTATTAAAATATACCACTATGGCAACTATTGATTATAAATTAATCACCCAAAAAGTAGCAGAATTAGCACGTGAAACAGGTGCTTTTATAAAAGAAGGAAGAGATACAACGCCTATTGATATTGAGACGAAAGGCAAAAACGACTTTGTTACCAAGTTTGATAAAGAAGCAGAAGTCAGAATTGTAACTGCCTTAAAAGAGATCTTACCAGAAGCTGGTTTTATCGCAGAAGAGAACACTTCAGACAAACGAGGTGATCGTTTTAACTGGATTATTGATCCCATTGATGGCACCACAAATTTTATACATGGACTATTCCCGTATTGCATCAGCATCGCTTTGATGGAAGATGAAGAAATAGTTTCAGGCGTTGTATATGAAGTGGGATTGGATGAAAACTTTACAGCATACAAAGGCGGAAGAGCAGAGGTAAACGGGCAACCCATCCATGTAACCACTCATGCAAAAGTGAGCGATTGCCTCATTGCTACTGGATTTCCATACACCAACTTCAGTTTGATGGAACCGTTT
>CAZJDS010000343.1:0-2656 GCA_964544795.1 uncultured Alkaliflexus sp.
TCTACAATAATTGCTTTAACTCTTGATGCAATGTCTGACATAGCTTTAAATTTTAAGTTAATAATTCAATTTTATTTTTTGAAATAACTGTGCAAAGAAAAAGATTTAACCAAAAGAAATCAAATATTACATCAACGAAATTATTTATTAGCGTTCTTTTTCTTATTTTTGATGCCTATTTTAACATTTAATCAAACTTTGTAAACGACTATAAATGAAGAACATAATCATATTCGCATCGGGCTCTGGAAGCAATGCTGAAAACATTGTTAAATCTTTCACTGACTCCTCAGTAGCCAAAGTGTCATTTATACTCTCTAATAATCCCAAAGCAAACGTCTTAAATAGGGCTAAAAATCTAAATATAAACACATTAACCTTTGATAAAGCAGACTTTTATGACTCAGATGTGGTGTTATCCTTCTTAAAAAGGCATCAACCCGATTTAATCATTTTGGCAGGATTTCTATGGTTGGTTCCGTCAAAAATCGTGCAAACTTTTGCAAATCGCATCATTAATATTCATCCTGCATTATTACCAAAATACGGAGGCAAAGGAATGTTTGGAAGCAAAGTTCATCAAGCCGTAGTTGATAATCATGAAAAAGAGTCTGGAATCACCATACATTACGTTAATGAAAAGTATGATGATGGCGACATTATATTTCAGGCAACATGCCCTATATCTCCCTCAGATGATGCACAAACAGTGGCCAATAAGATACATGCATTAGAACAGAAACACTTCCCTAATGTAATTGAGTCATTGCTGACCGACTAAGCTCATCCGCTCGATTTTCATCTGAATCTAGATCTGCCATTTGTAATTTATCTAAATCAGAAATCCAGGGTTTCACAAACTCTAAATATCCCTCCATAGAAGTAGAGTCTATTGGATCTACTGGAGGTGCTTCGATTTTTAATGGATCGATGGGATGTCCATTCTTAAACACCCTAAAGTCTAAGTGTGGGCCCGTGGCCAAACCTGTTTTCCCAACATAGCCAATAAGTTCACCTTGGCGCACATAACCCCCTTGTCGCAATCCTTTTGCAAAACCCGATAGGTGCATATATACAGTAGTGTAAACACTATTGTGACGAATCTTAATATAGTTTCCACCTCCCTTGGCATCCCAACCTCTTTTGAGAACACTACCATCCCCCAAAGCATAAACAGGTGTGCCTGAAGGTGCTGCATAGTCAATACCATGATGAGGACGATAAATCTTTAAAACAGGATGAAAACGATTGTTGCTAAAACGAGAGCTAATACGAGGAAATTTAAGAGGTGCTTTCAAAAATGCTTTACGCAAACTAAGCCCTTGTTCATCAAAAAAACTCCAAATACTGTCTTGCTGATATTTAAAAGCATAATAAGGTCTCCCTTTATGATAAAAGTAAGCAGCGTAAATATTTTCGACTCCTATTGAGGTGCTATCAACATACGCTTCATCATAAATCACCTTAAAATGGTCGCCTTTCTCGATGCCAAAAAAATCTACAGTCCAAGCATAAATTTCAGACAATTCAATGGCCAACATAGGATTCAGGTTGTTTTCTTGAATAGTCTTCCAGAGAGAAGAGTTGATGAGACCTACACTTGATTTTCGTTGTAAAGTTATTTCCTTCTTCTTTCGAGTCACTTTCAGCGAATCGTTTAACTGCATTACCAAATAATCCGTATTGTCAATTTCATAGACCATCCATAAAGGAGTTGACAAAGAGTCGTTTTCGTAAAATATAGTGTATGGATTTCCGTAACGAATACGCCTAACATCAAAAAAATCCTTACAATTATTTGCCAACTTGTTAACCGTAGCATACTCTATGTTTTCGTTCAATAAGATGTCAGCCAAATTTTGATTTCGTTTAACCCTAAACTTTTCTATTTTGAAGGAATCTTCAATAAAACCATATAACATTGGAAGTGGTGGAGGCGGTGGAGGCATATCACTCATTAAAAGAGAATCCTGCATTTCTGAAGAAATATCATTTCTAATCCTCCATTGTGTTATATATATTGTAGTAGTAGCAATTAATAAAAGCAATAGGCCTATGGCAATAATCCATCCTTTTTTCATTGATCAATATTTTATTTTAATGGTCTTTCCTATTGGAGGAAGACATAAAACTTGCCAAAACAATTACTTACAACTACTATTTTATGCAAAGCAATTAGGCGTGTTTCATACATCAAAAGCGTTTTTAAATACTTTTAGTAAAGCAGTTATTCTATTAAAAGAATAAATATCTGCCATAAAGATAGTAGAAATGAGGAGAGCTACATAAAAAATCAACCTCTAATCGTATCGAAACCTTGACCGTAAACACCCATAACATTACCCATCGTAATAAATGCATCTGGATCAATACTCTTAATCAGCTTCAGGAGGGCTACAGAGTCGTTTTTACGGGCAATAACCATCAATACCTTGACTTCCTCGCCTGAAGCGTCACTCCTCTTCTGGCCTTATGGATAATATGTTGAGAGAGTTCTTGGTATTTCTTTGAAAAAACAAATATCTGAACAGTTTGTTTTGTTCCGCTAATAACCATATCTACTGTATAAGCAAAAATAGCCATGGTTACCAATCCGTAAACCATATTTTCTATGGAGTGAAAAATAATAAAAGAGGAGCTGATAATTACCGTATCA
>CAZJDS010000344.1:0-2644 GCA_964544795.1 uncultured Alkaliflexus sp.
TGTATAAAGAAGGGGGCATCAATACCGTGAGCTGGCATGTAAACAATCCTTTAACAGGAGGAAATTCATGGGATACCTCTTCAAAGGAAGTGGTTGCAAGTGTTTTACCCAATGGTGAAAAGCATGAGAACTTTATTGAAATGCTGGACAAAGTAGCCGACTTTTTTATGACATTAAAGGATGAAAATGGAAATCTTATTCCTTTAATTTTTCGCCCCTATCACGAACACACAGGCAGTTGGTTTTGGTGGGGACAAAATTTGTGTAATACAGATGATTATATTTCTTTATGGCGACTTACAGTTAACTATTTCAATGCAAAAGGATTAAGCAACATCTTATATGCTTATTCAGCAGCTGGAAACTTTTCATCTGCAGCGGAGTTCTTAGAGCGCTACCCAGGTGATGACCTTATTGATATTATTGGATTTGATATTTATCAAACAAGTATTGAAGGAAAAGAGAACTACATTACTTCCACTCAGAACTTATTAAATATTCTTACACCCATAGCAAAAGAGAAGAATAAAATTCTCATTCTTGCAGAAACTGGTTTTGAATCAATACCAGATTCAACTTGGTGGACCGAAACCTTGTGGACTGCAATTAAAGATTATCCTATATCCTATGTACTATTATGGCGAAATGCACATGATCAGCCCAATCATTATTATGCTCCATTTCCAGGACAGATAAGTGCAGATGATTTTGTGGCATTTAAAAATCAGGAAAAAGTTCTATTTTTGTCAGATATAAAAAGAGAGAAATAAGGAATCTACTTTCATCGAGACAAAAAACTAAATATGAAGTTATCACTAATCACAATAATTAGTTTAAGTTTTGTAGCAACCTCATGTTCTAATCAGCAATCAGAGAATCTGCCCATAGACAAGAATGCTACAGCAGAAACTGTAGCACTGTACAATAATCTGAAAGATCTTTCCAAAAACCATATTCTATTTGGACATCAACATGCCACAGAATATGGCCATGGCTGGTTTGGAGATGAAGATCGGTCGGATGTAAAATCTATAACAGGCTCTCATCCTGCCGTTATAGGTATCGATTTGAGCGGATTGTCAGGTCAATCACCTGATAAAATTGAGAAAGAAAAGTCCAGACTTCAAGAAAATGTAGTAAACACATACAATCGAGGAGGAGTTACCACCATCAGCTGGCACTTTAAAAACCCATTGTCAGGGGGAGGATTTTATTGGGTGGACTCCCTCTCTGTGGCATCTGTTCCTCATCTTATTCCTGGCGGAGAAGCACATGAAGACTACAAAACTATTTTAAGCGATATTGCCGATTGGGCCAAAAATTGCATTGGAGACGATGGTAAACAAGTGCCCATGATTTTCAGACCTTATCATGAATTTGATGGAGATTGGTTTTGGTGGGGAAAATCACATACTACACGTGAAGACTTTATCTCTCTTTGGAAGTTTTCTGTAAGTTATCTGCGTGACAGTTTAGATGTCCATAACTTTCTTTATGCTTTCTCGCCCGACAACCGTTTTAAAAGTGAAGAAGAGTTTTTAGACCGATATCCGGGCGATGATTGGGTAGATATGGTTGGCATGGACAATTATGGAGATATGGGGCGCGATGGTTATAATTTGGAAAGCGCTACAAACAAATTGATGATCGTTTCTGATTATGCGATAAAGAGCAATAAACTGGCAGCTTTTACAGAAACAGGTTTAGAATCTATTCCTGATACCACCTGGTGGACAGATGCATTGCTAAAAGTATTAAAGACGAAAAGAATGCAAATGAGTTATGTTTTAGTTTGGCGCAACGACATAAACAGCCCGACTCACTATTATGCTCCATTTCCAGGACAAGTCAGCGAGAACAACTTCGTGGATTTTTACAACGATCCATTCACTTTATTTGAGAAAGATTTGAATCAGATTTATAAAGATAAATAAGAGTAATATTCTTTCAAAAATTAAAAAATGCCGATGATAATTAAACTCATCGGCATTTTTATTTTGATGTTTAAGAGCAGAGAATAGCTGTTTGAGAAGAAAAGAGCAGAGATCATTTTCTAATTAACGAAAAGTTTCTTTAATTTTGCCGCTCACAAAACTATTGGAATAAATAAACTCATAAATAACTAAATTATGGCTGATTTTAAGTATCAGGAACCGTTTCCTATTTCTAAGGACACGACCAATTATCGTTTGCTAACGAAAGATTATGTTTCAACCATTGAGGCAGATGGCCGAAAAATATTAAAAATTGATCCCAAAGGATTGGAGTACTTGGCCAAAGAAGCAATTTATGATGTCTCCTTCTTTTTAAGACCTGCACATCTCGAAAGCCTTTCGAATATACTTAAAGATCCTGAAGCATCGGACAACGATCGTTTTGTTGCGCACACCATGCTCATGAATCAGGTGGTTTCAGCAGAGGGCGAACTACCTACTTGTCAAGATACAGGAACTGCTATTGTATTAGGCAAAAAGGGAGAAGATGTTTGGACGGGAAGCAATGATGCTGAAGCTCTTTCCAAAGGGATTTTTGATACTTATCTCAACAAAAATCTTCGTTACTCACAAGTGGTTCCATTCAATATGTTTGACGAAAAAAACACAGGAACCAACTTACCAGCTCAAATCGACATCTATGCTGAAGA
>CAZJDS010000345.1:0-2644 GCA_964544795.1 uncultured Alkaliflexus sp.
TTACAAGGATTATCATTTCGAGAGTATTTAAAATTATTTCATAATTATGAAACCGATGTTTATTCGTTAGAACAAATAATAAATAACGAAGTAAAACTTGTCAACATTAAACATCCGCTACCTTTATTTAATGACTATTTAAAACGAGGGTACTACCCATTCGGACTTGAAAATGAAATGAACTTACGTTTGGGGCAAATCATTGTACAAACATTAGAATCAGATATTCCCCAATACGCAAACCTAAATGTTGGAACAGGCCGAAAACTGAAGCGATTACTTTCTATTATTGCTGAAAGTGTACCATTTAAACCCAATTTCTCGAAAATTTCAGATATGATTAGTGTAAGTCGGAATTCTTTAGACGATTATTTTTCATATATGGAAAAAGCTGGGCTTATTGGGCAATTACGAAATGAAACAAGTGGTATTCGGGGATTAGGAAAGGTTGATAAAGTGTATTTAGACAATACAAATCTTGTATTTAACCTAGTTGGAGATAAATCAAATGTAGGAAATATACGAGAGACATTCTTTTTTAACCAAATGCGAGTAAAAAATGAAGTAATATCTTCAAAAAATGCCGACTTCAACATTGGTAATTATACATTTGAAGTTGGTGGAAAAAATAAGCAGCAAAATCAGATAGAAAAAGACGGCAAATCATTTGTTGTAAAAGATGATATTGAATTTGGATACCTTAATGTATTACCCCTTTGGGCTTTTGGATTAAATTACTAAAAAAAGAATAAACAAATGCCAGGCGTTAACACGCGGTATATTTTACGCTCCTCTTTTCAATCGATTAGGTTGCTGTTAGTTTCAATTTGGCTTTTTAGCGTAGGGTGAATACCTTGCTCCGCTCGACGGGGCGTAAAACATGCCGGCATCCTTGTAGCTAATTTAAACAGAAAATGGATAAAGAAAACATTAAACAAGAACAACCCAATAACCCGTTGCACGGGGTGAAGTTGATAACCATACTAGAGGTTTTAGTGGAAAAATATGGTTGGGAAAGATTGGCAATGAAAATTAATATCAACTGTTTTAAAGATAACCCTTCAATTAAATCTAGCCTAACGTTTTTAAGAAAAACACAATGGGCAAGAGATAAAGTTGAACAACTTTATCTTGATTTAGAAAAGAAAAGAAAATAGGCTACATCAAAAACTAGTTTAGTCAGCCGTTAGAAATAAAAAGCTGTAAATTTTCATTACAATTTCGAAACAAATAGAAATACAATACATTAAATGTCAAAAGAGAACCAAGAACAAAAGGATACTTCCAACGATAAGCTCACAGCCTCGTTTCTCGGTAAGTTTGAGATTACTGCGCTAAACCCAATGCAGGAGGAGGCAGGTAAAGCCATACAGTCGAAATCGGATGTGGTACTACTTTCGCCCACAGGAACGGGTAAAACTTTGGCTTTTCTACTACCTTTAATAGGAACGCTTGATATAAACTGTGCAGACATTCAGATTCTGATACTTGTCCCCTCGCGTGAATTGGCGCAGCAAATTGAACAGGTAACCCGAAATTTGGGTTCGGGTTTTAAGGTGAATGCCGTATATGGAGGACGCTCTGGTACGCTCGATAAGATTGATTTAAAGCATAAACCCGCAATTCTTATTGGTACACCCGGTCGAATAGCCGATAGATTTAGAAGAGATAAATTTCCTTTGGAATTTATTAATACCCTTATTCTTGATGAGTTTGATAAATCACTGGAAACAGGTTTTGAAAAAGAGATGGCCGAGATTGTTGAAGCGCTCCCCAATGTGCAGCAAAGGATTCTAACTTCAGCAACAAGCGATGTTAAAATACCCGATTTTGTAGGGTTGAAAAGACCCGTTTTTATCAACTATCTTCACGAAGGGATTTCTCAACTAACTATAAAAATAATTCTTTCGCCCGAAAAGGATAAGCTAAGAACGTTGAAAAAATCGCTGGCTTTTATTGGTTGCCAACCTGGAATTATTTTCTGTAATTTCAAGGATGCCCTGGAGCGAGTAAGTGATTTTTTAACTGAGAATCATATTCATCACGAATGCTTTCATGGAGATATGGAACAAGTTGATAGGGAGCGAGCGCTAGTTAAGTTTAGAAATGGTACAAATCAGCTCCTTCTGGCAACCGATTTGGCCGCTCGTGGGCTTGATATTCCTGAAATAAAATTTATTCTTCACTATCACCTTCCGCCACGCAATAAGGAATTTACCCACAGAAACGGACGAACTGCACGTATGAACCGCGATGGCATTGCCTATATTCTGCAATGGAGAGACGAGGAACTACCAGATTATATTAAGGAAATTGCTCCAGAGAATCTAGCTATTGAAGAGCAACAAAAAGCAACGATTCCTTCACCAGTAAAATGGAAAACCTTGTATATTACAGGAGGGAGACGAGATAAAATATCAAAAGGCGATGTGGCAGGTTTATTTCTTAAGCAAGGTCAGATTAAAAAAGAACAGCTGGGTGTTATTGAGCTCAAACAGGACTGTACGTATGCTGGTGTACATGCCGAAATAGCCGAAATGCTTGTGAAAAGAACCAATAATAGCAAGCTTAAAAACAAGAAAGTAAGGATTAGTATTATTTGATAACTTGCTCTAAATTAAGTTCATGTCGAAAGGAAAAAATC
>CAZJDS010000346.1:0-276 GCA_964544795.1 uncultured Alkaliflexus sp.
GGCGTGCAGCTGGCCCAGTTGTTGGGGTCGCAGCAGAGCACAACATGAAGATAATTGATGAGTGGTTGGCCAATGATGCAGTTCGTGGTGTATTACCTCGCGATTTGAAATTACTTTGGACAGTTAAACCTATTCCTGCAAATGATTTGCAGTATTGGATAGCTCAACCTACCAATACACGTGAAAATTACTATCAATTGGTAGCTATCCGTGTAACCAGTCATGATGGACGTGCACCTTTGGAAGGAGATGCCATCTCGCACGCTTCCGATAGAG
>CAZJDS010000346.1:327-2634 GCA_964544795.1 uncultured Alkaliflexus sp.
TGGAAATCGTGGTGGATTTGAGATTGAAATGTCGATGAATAGCGAAGGAGCAAAAACGTGGGCTCGTTTAACTAAAGCCAACGTGGGTAAATCCATTGCCATTGTTTTGGATGACTATGTATATAGTTTCCCCACAGTTCAGGGTGAGATTAAAGGTGGACAAAGTTCTATTACTGGAAACTTTTCTCCCGAAGAGGCGAAAGATTTAGCAAACATTCTTAATTCAGGAAAATTGCCTGCTCCTGCACGTATTGTTGAAGATACAGTGGTTGGGCCATCTTTGGGTAAAGAAGCTGTAAGCGCTGGTTTGTCCTCGTTTATTTGGGCTTTCTTGGCTGTTTTAGTCTATATGGTATTGTACTATGGATTTAAAGCAGGAGTTGTTGCTGATATTGCACTGATTGCAAACATGTTCTTTATCATGGGTGTGCTGGCATCCTTCAATGCTGTCTTAACACTTCCTGGTATTGCAGGTATTGTTCTAACTATTGGTATGTCGGTGGATGCCAACGTTCTTATATATGAACGAATACGAGAGGAGCTCCGAGCAGGAAAAGGATTAAAATTGGCTATTGCAGATGGTTATAAGAATGCGTTTTCAGCGATTATAGATGCCAACGTAACAACTTTCTTAACTGGTTTTATCTTATTTTTATTCGGTACAGGCCCCATTAAAGGGTTTGCTACTACATTAATGGTAGGTATTGCTACTTCATTCTTTACAGCTATTTTCCTTACTCGCTTAATTTATGAGCGTCTGTTGGCTTCTGATATCGACATCAAATTTGATACGAAGTTTACCAGAAACTTGTTTACCAATACCAAAGTGAAGTTCATCGCCAATAGAAAGATGTTCTTTACCATATCTATAGTTTTGGCAGTCATTTCTGTAGGTTCTTTGGCTGTTCGTGGGTTAAAGCAAGGAATTGATTTTACAGGTGGAAGTACTTTTGTGATTCGATTTGCCGATCAAGAGTCGGTAGATGCGTCCGAAATTCACGCAGCAATGTTTGACGCTTTTGAAGGAGCCAATACTGAAGTGAAGACTTTTGGAGGTCCTAATCAAATTCGTATTGCCACCAACTATCAGGTAGAAAACACTGAAAATGAGACAGACTCCTTGGTTGAAATGAGCTTGTTTACAGGTCTCAAACCTTTCATGAAAGAGAATACTACGCAAGAAGAGTTTAATAGTATCTATCTACAAAGTTCCCAAAAGGTGGGTCCAACCATTGCTGCCGATATGCGAAATAAAGCAGCAATGGCAGTGACTTTTTCTCTGTTGGTTATTTTCCTTTACATATTGATTCGTTTTAATAAATGGCAATATGGATTGGGTGCAGTATTGGCATTGGCGCATGACGTTTTGATAGTATTTGGAGTTTTCTCCTTGTTCTATTCAATAATGCCATTTGCTATGGAGATGGATCAAACTTTTATTGCTGCAATCTTAACGGTGGTCGGTTATTCAATTAACGATACTGTGGTGGTGTTCGACAGGATACGAGAATATCGAGTATTGTATCCCAAGCGTCCATTAAATGAGGTGTTCACTATGGCTATGAACTCTACCATTAGTAGAACCGTTAATACCTCTATGACTACTTTTGTTGTATTACTTGTTATTTTCCTATTTGGAAGTGAGGTAATACAAGGATTTGTGTTCGCCTTGATGATTGGTGTGGTTGTAGGAACTTATTCTTCTCTGTTTATTGCTTCTCCTCTTGCATATAATATGATGAGAAAGAAAGAAGATGCAAAAGTGAAGATCGTAAAATAATTTTTTTTCAAAAATTGTGTTATTAAATTACGCTTTCCTTTGTTGAATCGAAAAAGCCTCCTATTTCTTCCAGGAGGCTTTTTTTATTATGTGATCTAAGCATGATTTTTTATACCTTTGTTTAAAATCATATGTATGACTCTATTTCTGTTTGGTATCTCGGCAGGTGAAATTATTCTAATTTTTTTAATTATTCTTATGCTCTTTGGTTCTGAGAAAATCCCAGATTTGGCTCGATCCATCGGTAGAGGTCTGAATGAGTTTAGAAAGGCAACAGACGAAATTAAACGCGAGTTTGAACAGACGGCTGAAGATTTGAAAGAAGACATTGCCGAGTTGTCTGATGAGGTTCATGAAAGCCGTCGTGAATTGGACAATATGGCTGATGAAGTTTATGATGAAATAAAAACACACAAGGAAGATTTAGAGAAGAATATTTCTGATGACACTTCTTCTGACAATCTTAACACTTCAACTTCTCATACAAAAACTGATGATTTGAAAAATAAGATCAATCGGTAGTATTT
>CAZJDS010000347.1:0-2632 GCA_964544795.1 uncultured Alkaliflexus sp.
CTTCACACGATTTAATCTTAGCTGCCACGTAAGTTTCGCTTCCACCATCATTGCCCACCAAAACTGCAGCCAAATGGGGCTTCTTCTTACCTGAAGCAATTAACTCCTTTACCTCTTGTGCAATTTCCAGTTTTATCTCTTTTGAGGTCTTTTTACCATCAATTAATTGCATGTTGTTTTGAATTTATATGGTTCAATAAAAAGGCAGAAGTTTCATACAGTTTCTGCCTCATATCTCTTTAGCGCTTTCCCATGGGCATATTTGCCATGAGTTTGGAAAGATTTTTCCCCTGACTCATCATACGCATCATCTTACGTGTGTCATCAAACTGCTTGATTAAGCGATTGACCTCTTGAATGGTTGTTCCACTTCCTTGGGCAATCCTTTTACGGCGACTTCCATTTAAAACAGAAGGGTTTTCACGCTCCACAGGAGTCATGGAAAATATAATGGCCTCTACCTCTTTAAAAGCATCGTCGTCAAAATCCATATTTTTGATGGCTTTGCCCATTCCAGGAATCATACCTGCTAAATCTTTCAGACTACCCATCTTTTTGATTTGCTGAATCTGACTCAAGAAATCATTGAAGCTGAATTGGTTTTTGGCAATTTTCTTTTGGAGTTTACGTGCCTCCTCTTCATCAAACTGCTCTTGCGCACGCTCCACCAATGAAACAACATCACCCATCCCCAAAATTCGGTCGGCCATACGACTGGGGTGGAAAAGATCCAGCGCATCCATTTTTTCACCAGTTCCCACAAATTTAATGGGTTTGTCCACCACGCTACGAATGGAAATCGCAGCTCCACCTCGGGTGTCTCCATCCAGCTTAGTTAGAACTACGCCATCAAAATCCAATCGGTCGTTAAATTCTTTGGCGGTATTAACTGCATCCTGCCCCGTCATAGAGTCCACCACAAAGAGAGTCTCATGTGGCTTTACAGCCTCTTTAATGGCCGCAATCTCCTTCATCATCATCTCGTCCACCGCCAAACGACCAGCGGTATCCACAATGACCAAATCGTATCCTTTTTGTTTTGCCTCTTTTATAGCATCTTTGGCGATTTTTACAGGATCGGTGCTTCCTTCTTGTGTGAATACAGGAACATTAATTTGCTCCCCCAACACTTGCAGCTGTTGAATGGCGGCAGGACGGTAAACGTCACATGCAACAAGAAGAGGTTTTTTTGATTTTTTTGTTTTCAGGAAGTTGGCCAGCTTTCCAGTAAAAGTGGTTTTTCCCGATCCTTGCAAACCTGCAATTAGAATCACAGCAGGTTCGCCCTTGAGGTTGATCTCCATTGTTGCACCTCCCATAAGCTGAGTCAGCTCATCGTGCACAATTTTAACCATCATCTGCTGGGGTTTAACAGCAGTAAGCACATTTTGCCCCATGGCTTTCTCCCGAACGGAATCGGTAAAAGTTT
Organism: uncultured Alkaliflexus sp.; assembly: GCA_964544795.1. GTDB lineage: Bacteria > Bacteroidota > Bacteroidia > Bacteroidales > Marinilabiliaceae > CAZHHH01. The sequence goes on from CAZJDS010000347.1 coordinate 1,430, forward strand.
TAGCAGTTTTGAAGTTGACGTCGGCATCCAGCAATGCACGACGAATATCTTTAAGCGTTTCCGCTACATTTATTTCAGTTATTTTACCCTGTCCCTTCAGTAATTTGAAGGAACGTTCAAGTCTTTCCGATAGATTTTCAAACATTTCCAGTACACAATTAAATTCGCGGCAAAATTAGTAAAAAAAGAGAAGAGTTGAAAGGGAGAAAAGAAGTAAAAAGGAAAATGAGTAAGGGAAAGTGCCGTAATCTGAATAATTCTCCCGCTAACGCGGATTTCTTTGCAAGCAAAGCGACATAGCCGAGCGGTAATCAGGGCCAAAATTTAAATTAGTAAATTTTCAAGCTATTCTAATCTTACACTCCGTAGGAGTAGCACTGTTTGTAGTAAACCTATGCACACAATCCTAAAGCGCCGTAGGTGCGACCTGTGGAACTGCTCAATTATTCATTAATGTTTTACAATACTACAAACAGGACGCTCCTAACGGAGCTTTGTTCGCTATTATTACTGATGCTACAAACAGGACACTCCTAACGGAGTTAAAATGGGTGACTTGGATATAGTTTGTTGTTAATATAGGAAGACAAGAACTTAGGAGAGCTAAATGCTTATAATAACCAGTCTTCAAGAAAATATAATTTTGCACTCCCTACGAGTAGCGCTGTTTGTAGTAAGCCTATGCTAAAAGTAACTCAAGCGCAGTAGGTGCGACCTGTGGAATGGTCAACCGTATATTTTACACGTCATTGTCTTGGAATTAGGTATACAAGCGGATATGCAAATTATTTTACTATTTGCTCCATCACCCAATTGGTGTGTGCAGCTGTTTCTCCTGTGCTAACAGACAGACTTTTACCTTGTATAGCCTCAACAACTTCTTTAATTAATTCATATTGAATGTTTTCAGGATTTAGAAATGGAAAACTCACCGTTCCTTTGGAGGTAATCAACTCTATAGGACTGTGTCCAAATCCAGAAAATAATATTTTCCCTTCAGTTCCAATAATCTCCATCGTGTCTTCAGAAGATTCGTTGCCAGTTACAAAAGACCACACACCTGATCCAAGCACTCCAGATGAGAATTTAAAATTAGCTATAACCGTATCTTCAGCAGCATAAAACCCTGCCATATTATCTGTTGCACCATTCACTTCAACCATTTCTCCAAATAAAAAAGTCGTAAAATCAATTTGGTGAGAA
>CAZJDS010000348.1:0-2625 GCA_964544795.1 uncultured Alkaliflexus sp.
GCTCTAGATAGATGCCTGCCCTTAACCTACCTAAATCGATATAGGCATGTATTGTTGTTGCTAATGGAAGGGTGAAATCAAAATTTCCAGCAGAATCAACATACATGGATCCAATTACTTTCTCTTCTTTTAAAAACGAGTGAATTTGTGTTTTTAACTCCAGATGATAATTCGCATATTCTATCTGTTGCCCAACTAATCTGACTTGATTGGGTAAGGTTTGTGCTTCCAGTATTGTTGAGCTTAATAAGAGAGGTATAAAAAACCGCAACCATCTATTTCTCATTCTTACTCTTTCAATTTTAAAATCATCTTGTAAATTTCGCTGGGGACAAATAGGGAAGCATCACCATTATGTTTTAATATATCCCGAACGATGGAGGAGTTAACTGGCGTGTGTTCTGGTTTTGTTAATAGGAAGACAGAGTCAATGCCCGACATCTTTCTGTTTATTTGTGCAATAGCTCTTTCGTACTCAAAGTCTGCTGCTGTTCGCAAACCTCTCAGAATTGTTTGAGCTTTTTTTTCTTTCACAAAGTCCACCGTCATATTGTCGTATTTTTCTACTGAGACCCGTGTTTCATGTGCAAATTGTGCTTTAATAAAAGCTACTCTTTGTTCTGGGGAGAAATAACTTTTTTTCTCTGTATTATAGCCTACGGCAATTACAATATGATCAAAAAGAGCCAACCCTTGCAAAACAATATTTTCATGTCCCACGGTAAATGGGTCAAAGGAGCCTGGAAAAACAGCGATTTTATTCATTTTTGGACGATAATTATGTTGTAAATGCTAAAGTTGGAAAAAAAAGTTGAAACAACAATAGTTTACACACGAAACGATTATTGTTAATGGTATCACATTCGATTAAAACGACAGCTTAATATAACCTTGTAATTGAAATTTTATTATGGCAGCTTGTTTTAGATGAATTTATAAAAGTTCTTCTATTTTTTCTCATCGCTGCCGATCTCCATTTTAATATTGATCCATATTAGGTATCTTTAAAACTTAATTATTAAAATAGTTTATTATGAAATATCGTCGATTAGGTAAAACAGAACTTAAAGTATCTGAGATTTCATTGGGCACCTGGCAGGTGGGTGGAAAGTGGGGATCTAACTTTGACCCTAAAAATGCCGACCGTATTATCAACAGAGCCATTGATCAAGGGGTTAATTTTATTGATACTGCTGATGTCTATGAAAATGGATTGAGCGAAACTGCCGTTGGACGAGTGGTTCGTTCGCGTTCGGAGGATATTTTTGTAGCTTCTAAATGTGGTAGACAAATCACGCCACACGTGCAGGCTGGCTATACTCCTGACGTTTTGCAAAAATATGTTGAAGATAGCCTGAGACGAACGGGGCTTGATTCGTTGGATTTGATTCAGTTGCATTGCCCTCCCACTGAAGTTTATTATCGTCCTGAGATTTTTGAGCGGTTTGAGCGTTTAAAAGAACAAGGAAAGATAAAGAACTTGGGCGTGAGCGTGGAAAAAGTGGAAGAAGGACTTAAAGCCATGGAGTATCCCAATGTAAGTACTGTTCAGATTATATTTAACATATTTCGTCAGCGGCCCTCCGAACTATTTTTTAAGGAAGCCAAACGTCGGGATATTGGCGTAATTGTTCGTGTGCCTCTGGCCAGTGGATTATTAACGGGTAAATTTTCAGAGTCCACTTCTTTTGATCCTGGTGATCATCGAAATTTCAACCGTCATGGAGAAGCCTTTGACAAAGGAGAAACATTTTCTGGAATTGATTATGATTTGGGTTTAAAAGCGGTTAGGGAGTTAAAAACACTCTTTCCTGAAAACACAAACTTAGCAGCTGTTGCTTTGCAATGGATTTTGCAGTTTGAAGAGGTGAGTTGCGTTATTCCAGGAGCATCGAGAGTAGAACAGGTTCAATCCAATCTTTCTATCTATAATGAACCATCTTTGACTTCTGATCAGGTTTTAGCTATCAATGCAGTTTACGAGAAGTATATTAAAGAAAAAGTTCATCAACTTTGGTAAGTTATCAAATATGGAAGATTTAACATTGACTACACCTGCTGTTCTGTTTTCAGCAATCTCTTTGATTATGTTGGCATATACCAACAGGTTTTTGGCTTATGCATCATTGGTGCGTACACTGCACGAAAAATTCAAACAATCGTGTGATGATGTCCTGATGCAACAAATACATCATATGAAGCGTAGGTTACGACTTATACAGGCTATGCAAATATTGGGCATTGGAAGTTTGCTGCTCTGTGTTTTGTGTATGTTTTTAATTTATGTTAAGTGGCAATTCATTGCCGAATTGATTTTTGGGGTGGCTCTGTTGATGCTTATTTTCTCTTTAATGCTCTCCATACGTGAAATACGGATTTCAGGTAAAGCACTTGATTTACAATTGGGCGATATGGGATAAATGAATAAAAGTTGGTTTTTTAAATACAAAAAATTCGAATAGATGGTGGTTTAAAAACAATAATGTATCACGACTAATAAGAATGCGCGTTGTCCCTTGTGCTCGGCGAAGTTTTTAACTTCATCGCAATTTTATTAAGTCATATTCGTAGTTGTAAACTACAGGTTTTACGTGACGAAGTCGCTGATTTCGCTGAGCGAGGTGA
>CAZJDS010000349.1:0-2617 GCA_964544795.1 uncultured Alkaliflexus sp.
CCACTTTGCCTTTCAAGAACTCAGTGTTGGGTACGTATCCAATAAAGATAAAAGCTCCATCGGTTTTGAACGACTCAACTTCTCCTGTTTTCAGATGCGTGATGTCCACACTTTCAATATTATCAGCGCCATAGAATGCAGTAATTTCCGCCTCCATAACAATATCTATTTTGGGATGAGAACGAACCGCATCCACCGCATGCTCAAAAGCCTGAAAGTGATCTAATTGATGCACTACAGTCACTTTAGAAGCATACTTAGTCAATGAAACCGCCTCTTCCAAAGCAGAATTTCCTCCTCCCACTACAACAATCTCTTTGTCGGTAAAAAAGTCTCCATCACAAGTGGCGCAATAGGAAATACCACGCCCTTTGAAAGACTCTTCATTTTTCACACCCAGCGTACGACTGCGGCCACCAGGCGTTAAGATAATAGAATCGGCACTGTACTCCTCTCCGCTGGATAAGATAACTGTTTTAACCTCATCGTTTAACTGTAGGTCGGCTATGGTAATGTTGGCTTTAATGGTACAACCAAACGATTCGGCTTGCTTCTTCATTATATTGGAAAGCTGATAGCCGTTTATAGATTCTACCCCAGGGTAATTGGCTATTTCATGGGTCAGCACCATCTGACCGCCTACCGTTCCTTCATTCAGGATAAGTGTTTTTAATCGAGCTCTCGACAGGTAAATACCTGCCGTGAGCCCCGCTGGTCCACCACCAATAACAATGGCATCGTAATGATTTATGTTAGTCATAGAAATTTTACGGTTAATTAAACAGTTTGTGGAACACCAAATTTAGCATTCAAAATAGAGGTAATTTGATCTTTGGTTTGGATACTGGAAGTGGCTTTCACAACCTTTCCATTCTTATAGTAGATGACAAAAGGAATTCCCATAAAACCACGCACCTCTGGCAAATCACGGATAACACGAGCATCAGGAATATCAAACTCCATATCGTAGAATTTCACATTGGGATATTCTTTTTCCAACTCTTCCATAATTCCGTAAACTGGAATACACATGGGCCCCATTCGTCCACAGATAACCATTACATTTTCATTTTCACTTAAAATTTCAGCGTGCTGCTTTGCACTTTCAATGTGATTCAAATTTGTGTACAACATAGTTTTCAGTTTTAAATTATTATACTATTTTAGATGTTCTATCTTACTTATTCCTTCGACACTGCAAAAATAGGGGGACTTCAACTATTTTCTATAAATTTGCACTCCAACCAAAACGGGTTTTGAGTTGAGATGAAACAGCTTTTTTATTGATGTAGATTAGGCACAACACCTAAGCTGCTGTTAATAAACATGTTGCAAGCTCCAAGAAGAACCAAATAGACAAACTGAAAGCATGAAGACCATTCAAGAAAACGACACCGATTTTATTTGCGACATCAATGCGCCTTGTTTTCATATGCTTTCAGAGCCAGAGCTCAGCTTAATTAAAAAAAGTAATACGCAAGTAAGTTTTAGAAAAGGAGAAAATCTTACCAAACAAGGTACTTATGCCTCTTATATTCTTTTTATTCTAAAAGGAGTTGCAAAACAGCACCTTGAAGAGAAGGATAAAAACTACAACTTAAAGTTACTCATCGAAGGAGACTTCATAGGTTTAAGTACTGTTTTTGAGAAAGATACCTACAGCTACTCAACCATAGCACTCACCGACACACAAGTAATGCTTATAGAAAAAGAGACCATTGTGAATATTATTCGTGACAACGGCTCCTTTGCTTTTAACATTATTCATCGACATTGCGCACAGAGCGAAATACTTTACGGAGCCATTCGAAACTTAATGTATAAACAGATGAATGGTCGGATGGCAGATACTTTACTCTATCTCTCTAAAGAGGAGTTTGTGCCTTACGACATTTTCACACACCTCACCCGAAAAGATTTAGCAGATTTTGCAGGCATCAGCACCGAAAGTGCAGTAAAAATTATTAAAAGCTTTGAACGCGATGGCATCCTTCAACTCGAGGACAAAAGAATTGTCATAAAGAAAAAGGAACAATTGAAAGATATTGCAGAAAAAGGATAGATATTCCTAAATTTGAGCTGATCTCCTTTACAATCAAAAATCAATGAAAAAAAAACATATTGTTTAGATCAAAAAAAGGGTCGAATGAGACGATTGGGTTACATCTTATATTTATTTGTTTTTGCAGCTTTCATGGGTTGCGAATCAGACCTGAATCTAAAATTGGAGGAGAGTGGTGGAAGTTTGGTTCTATTTTCATTCATAAAGCCCGACTCCGTTTTTAAACTACACGTAAGTCATAGTGTTAGCCACTCATCTATGAACGACTTCGACAGAGTATTTGATGGATATGTTAAGATTTATAAAAACAGTGTACCAATTGATTCCTTCACATGGAAATATAAAGAGCTTTGGAATTCACGACCTTCACTAAATATAAAAGTAGGTGACCAAATTGACATAGCAGTTACCGATGGAAATAGCAATAGCGCAAGTGGTTCTACAACCATTCTCGAGCCAATAAGAATAACAGATATTTCAGTAAACAACTCTCAAAATTTTACCAATTCAGAAAATAGAAGTTGTACCATTACCTTTTCAGACCCTCCTGAAACA
>CAZJDS010000350.1:0-2600 GCA_964544795.1 uncultured Alkaliflexus sp.
AAATACTTATAAATAGGGTCTTTTTAGTGCGAAAATTATTTAATCCTCAACGCTGGATGATATGGATATTGTTTGGATATTATAAATATTATTAGTGATATCTTATAAAAACAAAGAACAGCTTTCATAACTATTATTTTAATAAAGTTATGAAAGCTATTTCAAACAAACTATAGATTATATCTTAATCTCATAGCCTTTTATTGCATCGTTTCTCTCTTACATAGAATGGGATTCTAATTATTAGCAGAAGTATAAATATGAAATTATATAAGCTAGTATAATTTAAGGCATCGCCCCATAGATATGGCTATCTAGTATATCCTGCCAAATTACGCTCTCATAATAGCTTTGATAATAGGCTACTTCTGCAGCCTCTTTCTCGTATAGGCTCTTTGCAAGCTCTAGCTGACTAGCCCTCTTGTATTTAAGCTTAGTTACTAATGCATTGTATTGGTCACTCTTGATTTGCAGCTCCTTCCATGCAGTTTCCCTAGACTTAAGGGCTTTTTCATAGGAATTGATTGCTTGGATAACATATGCCCTTATACTATCTTCTAGTTCTTCCCTCTGTAGCTTATAATAATCTATTCGAAGCTCTGTCTGTCGATAGGATGTATAGCTACCTATTCTAGCGGTGCTTCTGTACTCTTGATAGCTTCTTATATAGTTTTGTATCTGCTGATATCCTGAGTGCCTATTAATAAATTCTTGTATCGTAGATTCTATATCATATTTTATTTTATTAGCTGGTAAAAATAGCTTTATCTTTGATTCATCCATAATTTCGGTATCTCTTTTAATAGCATTTATGCCAGCTTCATAAGTGTTTTCATTTTCAATTATTACTCTTTCATTTTGCAATATATTTACTTCAGCCACATCCAGTTCCATAGCAGTCACTAGACCATATCTATAGCGGATAATATCTACATCCTTTATAAGGGCTAGGTACTCATGATATGCTTTATAATAATCCTGCTCTTCCTTATATATGATGAGACTATAGCACTGCTTAAGAAATTCATTCTCCATCCTATTCTTAGCTTCATTTTCAATCAGGCTCTGGTATCTAGAATAGAAATTTGAAATGCTCTTTGATAATTGTGCATCTGACAGGCTTGTCTCCAAGGAACCTCTTGTACTGCTATACTGTAATAGCTGTGATTCAATGTTCATTATCTGAAGGTCAATTTCATTAATTAGCTCTTGATTATCATCTATAGTAGCTGTTTCTTTAATAATAGCCGGACCGGTGACTGTGACTACTTGGCCTTTCTGTGATAATAAATCATTCTTATATGCAAGTAATGCTTTCTTTGCTTGATTTAACTTCTCTATTTTTTCTATTATATCTACATGCTGTGAATTTATATCAGCATGGTTTTCATCAGCTAAATTACTGTTAAGTGCTTGAATTCTATAGTCAAGCATATTTCTTTTATAGCTAACACTATTTGTTCTATACTTAGTTAAGAGATCCGTAAAGTCATATGTATTCTCTCCAATACCTATTTCATAATATGTCTCAAAATCATTTGCTTTTGCCGGCACAGCTACAGAAAGTTTAGATACACAGAATATTGATATAATACATAAACATATATATATTGGAATTATTATCTTTTTTATCTTAATTATTTTTTTGAAAATCTCTTTTATTTTCATTTTTAAATTATCATATTTAAGTTTTCTACCCATTTTTATTCATCCATCCATAGATTTATCTTTTCTAGTAAATAAAACAGTATCCTTTTGTTTTCTGTAACCATTTGTGCTTGACAGGCCATACCTGCCTTTAGATTACCCTCTTGTCCCTTTGAATTATATAATTTATTACTATCAAGCCTTGCTTCCACAAGGTAATAGGCTGACCCCGAATTATTATCCACCTTTAAATCATTTGATATATTAGTAACTCTTCCACTTAGATAGCCATACTCACTATTAGGTAAGGCATAGACATTGAATTTTACCTGCATATCATCTTTCAATTTACCAATATCCTCATTACTAACATATATATTGATCTTATAATCGCTGTCATCTTTTGGTATAATGCTTAGCACCTCGATTCCACTTTGCAATATGTTACCTTCCACCAGTTCAATATTACTATTAATAGTGCCTGGCATGGTTGCTTTAACTACAGCGCTATCTATCTGTGAGCTTATACTTCCTATGTTAGTCTCTAGCTCACTCTTCCTATTTTCATAAGAATTAATACTGTTTATTGTGCTTGTTAACTCATTATTTCGATATTGCGAGATACTGGCTTCTGTTCCTTCTTCGTCTACAACCGTATTTTCACCTTGAAGCTTTAGAGTCTCTTTATTCGCTTCAAGCTTATTTATATTGTCCTCTAAGTTTTTAATGGTGTTATCTAGTTCGACTATGTACTGTAATTTGAAGTTATCAAGGGCAGCTATCCACTCCTTTTCGTTTCGTTCAAGCAAAGCATCTTTACCAGTGGTGCTCTCCTTGTTAAGAGATATATCCTCTATATTTTTTTCAACTTCAATAATATTTGCAGTAATACTGTTCATAAAGCTTACTTTATATGTATCTATTGCCCTCTCTGCTTCCTCCATAATAACTTT
>CAZJDS010000351.1:0-1860 GCA_964544795.1 uncultured Alkaliflexus sp.
TGCCAAAGAAAAATACCAACGTGATTTGAACTTAGGTCTGTAGGAGGGAGGTGACCCAAAGTGATTCAGAAATGAAATTAAACAGAGCGTTCCATAAGTGATTAGGAAAAACATGGCGATGATTTGTGCTACCACATCAACACTTCCCATCAAAACAAAAATAAAAGCAATGGTTAATGAAACGATGGATGCATTAAAGGGTTCTCTATTATTCCCCTTTCCCTTGGCTAAAAAGTAGTTCATCTTTTTAAATGGAAAACTTTTGTCAGATGCCAACGCCTGCAAGGTTCTGGGTGCAACCATAATAGAGCCCAAGGCTGAAGAGATGGTGGATGCAGCCAATCCCAAAGGAATGATAAAGGCTCCTCCTAAAGCAATTTGCGCCATGATAAGCTGATTATCATTGAGATCAAACTGTGATGCTGAGACGGACAGTTTCCAAATAATAAAAAAGTAAAGTATCATTCCCACAACAGTGGCCAAAAGTGTGCCGTAGGGGATTGATTTACTGGGGTTTTTTAGATCGCCACTTAATCCTACGCCTGCCGTCATTCCTGTAAATGCGGGAAAACAGATGGCAAAAACCAAAAAGAAATCGTTACGATTAAAAAAGCCGAAATTATTCCCTGGTAACCTTAGCGCCTCCATAGTTTCTATGGGTTTTCCTAAAAAAAAAGCCAAAAGAGATATGAATAAAATTGCCACGACAAAGTAAAGTGCTTTTATACCCAAATCTGCACCTTTTTTTAAAATGATGTAGGCCAAAACGCCCAAAGCAGGAATGCTGATTGCTTGCCGAGGAAGTTCATAACCAAACTGATGAAAATACCAGTTGAAAAATGGCTCAAATGCTTCCGTAAATGCGATAATATAGAATGCCACACTAATGGCTTGTGAAAAATAAAGCGTTATACCGATGGTGGAACCAATTTTTAATCCAAAGGATCGGGAAATAATAAAGTACTCGCCGCCGCCCTCCACGCGTGTGTTGGTCGCCAATTCTGATATGGCTAAAGCGGTAGGAAAAGTGATCAAGTGACCAAGAATAACTATCAAAATTGCGCCCCAAAAGCCTAACGTACCCACCGCCATGCCAAAGCGTAAAAACAGTACAGCCCCCAAAATGGTGGAGATGGCGGTAAAAAAGACGGGAGCAGTTCCAAAGCCACCATGAGTAGTGGCTACATTACTTTTAGTCATATAAGAATCAATTTTAACGGTGCTTCAAAATAAGATAAATTGCGGAGATAGGGAAATTACAATTTATTTTTCATTTTGTTTGGCCTCTTCCCAAATCACATCCATCTCAGCAAGAGTCATATCTTTTAGATTGCGCCCTTTTTGTAGGGTTTGTTGTTCTAAATAATTAAATCTATTAATAAATTTACGGTTGGTGCGTTCCAATGCATCTTCAGGATTGATGTTGTAAAGTCGAGCCGTATTAATAAGTGAGAAGAAAAGATCACCAAATTCATCTTCTATGCCATTTTCATTACCTTTTTCAATCTCTGCTTTTAGTTCATTAAATTCTTCGTGCAGCTTGTCCCACACCTGCGATCGATCTTCCCAGTCGAATCCTACACCGCGTACTTTGTCTTGAATGCGGTTGGCTTTAATCATGGCAGGTAAAGATTTTGGTACACCCGAAAGAACCGTTTTATTGCCATCTTTCTCTTTCAATTTAAGCTGTTCCCAGTTCTCTTCCACCTCCGTTGCATTTTGCACTTTCACATTGCTAAAAATATGAGGATGACGGTAAATGAGTTTTTCCATGAGTTGCTCCATTACTGTAGTTATGTCGAATGCCTCTTTTTCCTCTCCAATCTTGGCATAAAAAACAATGTGAAGTAACAAATCGCC
>CAZJDS010000351.1:1870-2591 GCA_964544795.1 uncultured Alkaliflexus sp.
CCAACTCTTTGCTGATGGCAGAGTCGTCACCACTTACGATGGCTTCGGAGAGTTCGTAAGTCTCTTCTATGGTAAGTGTTCTAAGTGTTTCGTTGGTTTGGACTTTGTCCCATGGACATTCTGCACGCAGTTTGTCCATGATCTCTAATAATCGTTGAAAGGCTTCTTTTTTTGATTGCATATTTTTTATTTCTGTATTATAATGCGTTTTGAAAGAGCAAAGTTATAAAAAGATATGGGGGTGGAAACTTTAAAACAATCTTCATTTGACCATTTAACAGACCGCACCTACGGCGCTTGATGTACTGTGGCATTGGGTTACTACAAACAGTGCAACTCCTACGGAGTGCAAAATTGTGGTAACTTGAAACTTTGCATTTTAATAAACAGGTTTTTGATTAGTTGGACTAAAATGAACTTAGTTTAAGAAATTACATTTTAGCAGCATAACTACATTCAAATCACGCATTTTAACTCCGTTAGGAGTGTCCTGTCTGTAGTACAACGGTTAAAACAGCAAATAGAGCTCCGTAGGTGCGACCTGTCTGTCGCACGGTCATTCAGTAATGCATCAGATGAAAAACCATTTGCTTGCCTGACGTGTTTGGTTAAAAAGCAATCTTCATTTGACCATTTAACAGACCGCACCTACGGCGCTTGATGTAATGTGGCATTGGGTTACTACAAACAGTGCAACTCCTACGGAGTGCAAAATTGTGGT
>CAZJDS010000352.1:0-2559 GCA_964544795.1 uncultured Alkaliflexus sp.
AACAATCAAAAGCAGGTCGCTAAATAAAAAAGCGGAAAGATTTCTGTCTTTTCAGAAAAACTTTCCGCTTTAAAGTCGGTTTTAAAAGTTGCCTTGATAGTTGATTATTAGTTTAGCAGACTTTCTAATTTTTCTGTAAGAGCGTTGCCACGTAGTTGTTTTTCAATAATAACGCCATCTTTATCTAATAAAAATGTGTTGGGAATACTTTGAACAGCATAGGAGTTAGCAACCGTTCCATCTGTATCGTGCACCAAAGTCCACGTTAGGCCATCCTCTTTCACAGCTTTTCTCCAATCTTCATCTGTTCTGTCTAAAGAAACACCTAAGATTTCAAAATTCTCACCTCCAAATTTTTTGTATGCTGCAACCAAGTTTGGATTCTCAATGCGGCATGGTTGACACCATCCTGCCCAAAAATCAAGGAAAACATATTTTCCACGTAAACTTTCTAAAGAAACTTCCTCCCCATGAATATTGGTTAATGTGAAGTTAGGAGCTACTTGGCCTATTGCCAAATTGGCTTCAGCAGCTGCCTGCGCTTTCATAGGCTCCATTATTAATTTTAGTTGTGCAACATAAGGATGTTCTCCTAAGTTGGATTTCAATTTTTTAACCAAGCTATCTAACTCTTCGAAAGAGAGTGCTTGTGCCATATTTAAAGCAAGAAAAGCCCCTACTGCATTGTTGCTATTGGATTTAACAAAATTGCGGTAGTAAGTTTGCTGCTCATCTATTATGGATTGCATATCTGCCATAAGGCTTTCCATAGTTGCTTGATCACCATTTTGCTGAGCTGCAAAAAACTCTTCTCTCATAGATTCTACTTTCTCTTGATGAGGGACTTCTTTGTTGAATTTCGTAAACAAATCGGTAGTTTTAGATCCTTTCACCACGGCGTCATCCAGTTGCGTGGATTTTCCTGTGATTGAGATAGAAGCATTTTCTAAGAAAAAAGCGATTGGAATTTGTTCTTCTCCAAAGAACAGTAAGTAGAGTTCGGGATGTTCTACCGATCCCTCGAAGACGAATTTTCCTTCTATAACTTCCGCACTATCGACGTCTTCTAATCCTTGCATCTCTATTTTTTTCAAATAGGCTGTACCCGAAACCTCATCTTCTAAAGTTCCTGATATTTTATAACTATTGGTAGTACAGGATGCCATCCAACCAATAAGTGCTAACCCAAAAAGTATTTTCTTCATTCTTTCTAATTGTTTATTTATTATTGTAATAGGTGTTTAGTAAAATGCGTGCAGCTTCAAATGAACTTACCTGATCATTATTTACCATGGCTTCAAAGGTGGCAATTTTCTCTTGAATCAACGAATTTTGATAGAAGTTATTTCTCAAGCTCTCATTGATGGTCTCATACATCCAGTATCGCGCTTGTTCTTTGCGTTTTTTACTAAAGTAATTGTTTGTTTTCGTGTGCGATATATAGTCTGAAATCATCTGCCAAACTGAAACAACCCCTTTTGATTCTAATGAAGAGCAAGTTTCAACCTTGGGTACCCATCCAGAAATAGAGGGAGGAAATAGGTGTAATGCATTGCGATATTGAGAACGAGCTAACTCTGCTTTTTGAATATTATCTCCGTCAGCTTTGTTCACAGCGATACCATCAGCCATCTCCATAATGCCACGTTTGATGCCTTGCAGCTCATCTCCTGCACCCCCAATGAGGATCAGAAGAAAAAAATCGACCATGGAATGAACTGCAGTTTCGCTTTGTCCTACTCCTACAGTTTCAATAAATATTGTATCGTAGCCAGCCGCTTCACATAGGATAATGGTTTCTCTGGTTTTTCGAGCAACTCCTCCAAGCGACCCAGCTGATGGAGATGGGCGGATGTAGGCATTGGCCATAGATGACAACTCCTCCATGCGGGTTTTATCGCCTAAGATACTCCCTTTGGTTCGTTCACTGCTGGGATCGATGGCCAATACGGCCAGTTTTGATCCTTGGCTGATGAGGTGTATGCCCAACGCTTCTATAAAAGTGCTTTTACCAGCCCCTGGAACGCCCGTAATACCGATACGAACAGAATGGCCTGAATGAGGAAGGCATTGTATGATGATTTCACGAGCTAATTCTTGATCTTGTGGTAATGAACTTTCAATTAATGTTACAGCTTGACTTAAAATTGTAATATTGCCATCTAAAATCCCTTTTACATAATCGTCAACACTCAATTTTATTTTTTTTCTTTTTAAGAATCTTTGTGCAGCAGCAGGGTTAACAGGCGAATGGTGCTCAACCCCTTTGTTGACTGTAATTCCTTTGTATGAAGAGTCGTTCTCCACATGTTTGAAACCGTCCGAATCATGCATGATTGGTGATAATTGAGTGTTTAAAAATGCGAATAACAATAATAACAATAACCATAAGACCTCAATGGTCTAATAAATTGGTTTAATTGGTGATAGTTGTCGAAACCCTTAACAACATTGTGCTTTTTTTAGGATCGTTAGAATGGACTGTGATGGATTTATTTTGGCGGCCACTTCTGCCACGGGTATTAAAGGTAACTTTAATATTTGCTTCATCTCCCGGTG
>CAZJDS010000353.1:0-2545 GCA_964544795.1 uncultured Alkaliflexus sp.
ATGTTTTTTTAAGTTGACAGGAGAATATGCTCTTTCCCAAATAATTGAAGCCACAAAATTCTCCTCACCAAATACTTCATCACACAACTTTCTCAAATGGTGTACTTCATTATCGTCAATCGAAATAAAAATAACACCATCTTCTTTGAGCAGCTGCCTTGCTATGAGCAAACGGCTGTACATCATATTGAGCCAGTTGGAGTGAAAGCGCCCATCTGTTTCGGTATTGGTATCTATTTTAACTCCGTTTTCGGTTATTTCAGCATCCTCCCAATATTCTGCTTTACCTTGGTTGAATTTATCAGAATAAACAAAGTCTTTACCTGTGTTGTAAGGCGGATCAATGTAAATGCACTTTACTTGTTCACGGTAGCTGTTGCTGAGAAGCTTTAGCACGGCTAAGTTTTCACCCTCAATAATAAGATTGTCGCTTTCGGTTGGGTTTACGCTTCGGTGTTTGTCATATACCAAAGTGGCATCTGTGGGCGTAAAAGCTTCCCGTTTTGCTTTGCTTTTGCCAAACCATCTAAATTCGTAACGTTCGGTTTCTGTAACTAAATTGGGGTCAACTACTTTCTTTAGTTCGTTTATATTAAGTTGTCCGTCATTGGTAAACAAGTCAGGCATCAAACTTTTAAGTTGTGCCAAGCGCTCTTTGTTCCAATCGTGTGATTGTACGTCCTCTAATGGGTTTTCTGTCTGTTCCATTTTATTTATCTGATTTAGCATTCTCTTGTAGTCAGGGAAATGGTCTATTTTAACTTTTTCATTGTTGAATTACTCATAAGCGATTTCATCTGCGAAATAGCAATTTCATTGAGTTGTTCTAATCTGCTTTGCTGGTTAACACCTTGATTAATCAACAACGAATTAATGCTTTCTAAGTTAGATAAAACCACCAATTGTTGGATCGTAGCCATATCTCTAATGTTCCCCTTTTCATTTGGGTTAGTATCTCTCCATTTCTTAGCGGTAATACCAAAAAGAGCCATATTAAGAACATCTGCTTCAGTAGCATAAATTATGGCCGTTTGTTTTTTGCTGAGTTCAGCAGGAATTAGATTTTCTTTGATGGCGTCTGTATGAATTTTGTAATTCACTTTAGATAAGGTGCGTTGTAAATCCCAATCAAGATTGAGGCGGTCACTTTCGTCTTGTTTGAGGCGTTGATATTCTTTGATTATATAAAGTTTAAACTCTATTGAAATCCAGGAAGCGAATTCAAATGCAATATCTTTATGGGCAAAAGTTCCTCCATAGCGTCCAGCCTTTGAAATTATCCCAATGGCATTTGTTGTTTCAATCCATCGTTTTGGTGTTAAAACAAAGCTGTTTAGTCCTGCTTGTTTTCTAAACCCCTCGAATTCGAGGGGTTTAAAATCGGGGTTGTATATCTGCTCCCAAAAGCCCAGAAGTTCAATGGTATTTCTATTTCTCAACCAGTTTTGAATGATAACATCTGTATGCGAGCTGTCTTTGTATCGAGCAATATCAGTTAAGGAAATGTACTCAGTTGTTGCCTGTGTTGAAATGGTTATTTCAGCACCTAAAACGGATATCTTTTGATTTTTCGCCATCTTTATTTCTCTACTTTATTAGACATATAATTCGCAGCATCATCTTTAAAAAAATGATAATCTTTAACAGGTGCTTTGTATTGTACTTCCACACCTAAGGTGGCAAAATGTTTCATAGCACAATTTATCTTATATACTTCGCTTTCCTTGAGTGCTTTTTTATCATTGATGTCGTTTGTCCCTTTGGTTTCGATGACAAAATAAAATTCACTTTCTTTTCCACCACGCAATTGTTTACGTTTCATCACGATTCCAAAATCTGGATTGTAATTGCCAATAGGTGTTGGAATTTCATAATAAGCTGGCAGTTTCATAAAGCAAATCACTTCATCGTCTTCATCCGTAGCTAAAGCAAAATTTCTTTCAATATCACTATCCACAAGCATTTTATCAAAAAAGCCTCTTTTGGGTGTATCTCGGTATTGATTGTATTCAACTTGTTTAACAAAGTCCTCAAATTCAAAAGGAAATATTTCATCAGTCAAATGGTAACTCAGTCCTCTAACCATTTCTTCTAATTCAATGTTTTTAATTAAAGCAGAAGCTTGTTGAATAAATTGCGGAGGATTTTTAGCAAAAGAATCATAGCTAATTTCATTGATAATTTTAAAAGTAGTATTGTAGCTAATGCCTGTGTTTTCGCTAATCTCTTCCACCAAATCTAAAGCGGTGTAATGAGCTTTGAGTTTGTAACTTTCAGTGCCTCCAAATTCATCTTTGATGCCCTCTTCAGAAATAGAACCAATCGAACGGCTGCTTACTTCTGCCACATAATCTGGAATTTCAATTTTGTTTAAAGCTTCAATACTTCTGTCCACTAATGCTACTTCATCAAAACTTACAGTAAAATTTGTCTTTTTTGCTAGCGCATTCCAAAAACGTTTAAATGCGTTATTGACGGTTTCATTTTTACTCCGCTTAAAATGAACTTCGTTTTGTTTTTCACCTTTGTGGGTATGTGTCATACC
>CAZJDS010000354.1:0-2543 GCA_964544795.1 uncultured Alkaliflexus sp.
ACCTACGGATTAACAGTCCGCCGCTCTAACCAACTGAGCTACTGAGGAATTTTTTCAAAAAACAAGATACACTCTAAAACGAATAAGATCATCTCCTTTTTAAAATGCCCTGCAAAAATATAAGCTTTCCTTCAATAATACAACTCCTTTGCGAAAAAAATAACATCTTTGTGCAGTCAAAAATGATTAGCAAGTGATTATGAAAAAAGTTTTAGGGATGGGAAATGCATTGGTGGATGTGCTAATGCAAATTGAAAACGATAATATTCTGCAAGAGCTCGATTTGCCAAAAGGGAGTATGCAGCTGGTAAACAGGGAGATGGCAGCAAAAGTGTATAAAAAAGCGGGGCGAGATGGCAGCATTAAGGCTTCAGGTGGCTCTGCGGCTAATACGATTCATGCATTGGCATCCTTAGGCATCGATACTGGATTTATAGGGAAAGTAGGAAGAGATGAATGGGGCAACTTCTTTAGAAACGATATGGAAATTAGCAATATTGCTCCACTACTTCTTGAAAGTGACTCAGAATCTGGTCGTGCGATGGCATTGATCTCTCCTGATTCAGAACGAACATTTGCCACTTTTTTGGGCGCAGCAGTCGAATTAAATGCGCAAGATTTGAAATCAGATAGTTTTATCGGATACCATTATTTTCATATTGAAGGATATTTGGTTCAAAATCGAGAACTCATCGAAGAGGCCTTAAAGTTAGCACACAAAAATGGCCTAAAGATTTCATTGGATCTGGCCAGCTTTAATGTGGTGGAAGAAAATCTCGATTTCCTTCGCAATATGGTTTCTAAATATGTGGATATTCTGTTTGCCAATAAAGAAGAGGCAAAATCATTCACAGGAGGACTTGAGGATGAAGCTGCCTTAAACTGGATGGCAGAACTTTCTGAAATTGTGATTCTGAAGCAAGGGGTGCAAGGATCGATGATAAAACATAACAACCAAATTATTAAGGTACCACCCGTTAAAGTAAAGGCATTGGACACGACTGGTGCAGGTGATCTATATGCAGCAGGATTTATCTATGGATTACTCCATGATTTATCGTTACATAAATGTGGGGAAATTGGTTCCTACCTTTCAGCAAAGATAATTGAAGTAATAGGACCAAAAATGGATATTCAGACTTGGAAAGAAGTGCATAGGGAGGTGCAAAGAATTGCCAATTGAATTTTGTTAAAAAATTTCTGAACTCTTCATCTTTTCAATAAGAAGTCGCATCTTGTATATATCTAACAAAATAAGTTGAGCATACTTGGAGCTCAACATCTTTGTAATCCATCCATCCAACGGTTTAAAGATCCAACAAAAAAGAGAAGTAAGCCTCATCCGTTTCAGTACTTGATAATATCTGAGTAAGGTGAAATCTTTGCGATGAGGATCTTCTTTTAATAAAAAAATTAAGTTGTCGATGCTCTGTTCAATTTTGAATAAATAAAGGTCTGAGTCATCTATACCCAAATGAATAACTGGATTATCAATATGAACAACCTCTATTTTTGCCTCTTGTAATGCATAACCAAAGAGGGTGTCTTCATGGCCATAACCACCTAACATCTCTTCAAAAGTAATGACCTCCATAATCCTCTTAGGAATCATAAAGTTCGAAGTCAGAAAATGAGCGTAAGGATTTTTCAATCGGTTACGAAGAGAACGAACCTCCCGATTGATGCCTACTTTCCAGCGCAAAACTTGAGATGCTTCCTTTGGACGAGGGCCATATTCTAACCCTCCAGCCAAAACACAACCCTCTTTTAGATTTGTTACATATTTTTGCACGAAGTTATCTGCTACGCCACAATCAGCATCCATAAAAATCAAATATTCCCCTTTCGACAGTTCTGCCAAACGATTACGGGAAGCAGACCTACCTCTATTTTTCTGCTCATAAAACCTCACTTTTTCAAACGACTGAACTGCACGATTCATATCCAACACAGATTTTTCTGAACCATCGTCTAAAAAAACCACTTCAACAGGTACCGACGCCTTAACCGCTTGAGAGCTGAGCTCTTTTGCCAACTCAATGACATTGTAATTATAAACAGGAATACATACCGAGATCATACACGCTCCATTAGATTTCACTCCGAAGATAAAATAAATAGAAAGGATAATCAGAAACAAACTGAATATTCTTATGATTCAACCACTTTGAAAACAGTAAAACGAACCTATAAAGGGTATCTGCACTCTTATTTCTTAACGCAATTAGCCTCCTCCATCCTGCTTACTAAGAACAACTGAAATACCTTAAAGAAGAGCAACTTATTTTTGCTTCTACACATTAATTAATATATTTTTGCAGTTAACGTTTTCATATGAATGAGAACAAGCTATACAAAACATTCCATCTAAAATTAAAATACAAAATGTAATCGTTGCCAAAACAAAACTTTTATCCTATATACTATGAAACCAAAACAAAAAAAGTTATTAAAACACTTATTGTTATTCGTCTTCCTGATAAATATGTTTGCAGGAGTAGGCTCATATGCACAAAAAGCTACCTGGATTTGGTACCCTGGAG
>CAZJDS010000355.1:0-2523 GCA_964544795.1 uncultured Alkaliflexus sp.
TATATATGTAAAATGGTTCATTTGCGATTAACTGTATGTACTTCTTTATCAAGGCTATCTGGTATAATCAGTGAAACAGATTTACTTAATCGGTATCTAGAAGCAAAAGGAAAAGTTGAACTGAATCAAAATTTGGTTAATAATAAAAAGTGAATAAGTAAAATAGTTTTCATCAGCGCTAAAAACGTCAAAAAAGGTAGGAATATAATGAATTTTAAAATAGAGCCTATAAGGAACAATTACTCCATATCACGCACAACATCAGAAAATAATGTTACAATTGTCGAAATCAATGAACAAGGTTGTGAATATTGTGATTTTGTGTTGCTTAAATTTAACTATGATATTAATTCATGTAAGGAAGCTTATAAGATTGGATTAAATTATAGAAGGCATGATAAAGCAGTTTGCGTCATTGGTTGTGTAATAACAAATCAGAATGAAAAAAGCTTTACACCAGATTTCGCCAGACAACTTGATTTCTCAACTTTTTTTAATCTTTGGTGTGATGGTGTTTCTGATTGTGTTTTTGAGTCTTTAATAAAAGCATGTTATGCAACACGAGGCGGGGATGCCCATGGGGATCCTCGAGATTGGTTATCCATGCAAGATAAAAATCGAGGAAATAGAATATTTGTTGTTGCAGAATGTAAAGAAACAATTTCCGAATCTTTCTCTGCTTACGTAAAACGATTAAGCGATATGAAAGAGAATAGTCAGATTTATCAATTACATAATATTTTTATAGCATGTTATTCAAAGGAAATTGATATTCCTTTATTAGAAATTGAATGTCTTTTCGATAAAGTAAAATCCTTATTCCAGGCAGATTGCAATATTGCTTGTGATTTTGTAACGGATTACTCCGAAAATCCGGAAAGTAAAAATGAAGTCATTTTTGTTTGTTAATATTATAGAGAATACGAATCTCATAGGACAAAGTTAACAACTACTTACTGACTCCGCTATTGTCATAGTTTGTGCTTTCGCGCTTAGCGCGGCACAAACTACACCAATATAATGCTTGCAGATTAAGAAAATGATAGATTGCCGCCTCAATGAGGCGTAAAAGAGGAGACAAGCATGATAAATGAAGAATTAGGAAAATACTATTTATCAAAAATTAGTGATTTGAAAATAATTAAAAATAATCTTTCTGAAAAAAACTATGCAGGACCATTGTTAATTTATTGTTACGAAGAGAAGTATTTAGATTCTGATAATATAAAGATAATGTTTGTTGGAAAGGAGACAAATGGTTGGAATAAAATGGATATTTCTCTTGAAAGTACAATTCATCATTGCTTAGATTTAGCCAAAAAAAAGATGGTTTGTGAGAACAACAAAACTAGCCCATTTTGGAATTTTATAAAAAAATTAAATGAAGCAATTAATCCAAAAAAAGAGTTAAACTTTATTTGGAACAATATTAATAAGTTTGGAAAGATTAAAGATGAAAAAATTACTGGTTCTGGGCGAGGAAAGGTAGATCAAAAAGTTCTTGAACAGGAAAATAAATATTTCAATGTTTTTATTAAAGAATTAGAAATATCTAAACCAGATGTAGTGATTTTCCTTACAGGACCAAGCTATGATAGTGATAGTAGAAAGAAACTTCCAAATGTAAAGTTTGAAAAATGTTCTGATTTGAATGCAAGACAGTTCGCTCATGTAGTTCATGAAAAATTGCCTGAAAAATCGTTTAGAGTTTATCATCCACAATATTTAAGACAATCAAAGAAAGAGATAAAATATATAGAATTATAAACATGTATAAATCAATTCATAACAGTATGAACCGGTAGTACGAAAAAATACTACACTTAGCAAATTTCACAAATGTTGCAATGTACCTCTATGTGTAGCATTTGGCTCATTTCTTCTGTTTTTACAAACAATAACGACACTTTTACGAATGAAATTCTTGCCAGGGGCACGGGGAAAAGGAATTATTAGGGATAAAATGTGTAGCATTCCGATATT
The DNA here is from genome assembly GCA_964544795.1 of uncultured Alkaliflexus sp. GTDB lineage: Bacteria > Bacteroidota > Bacteroidia > Bacteroidales > Marinilabiliaceae > CAZHHH01. The sequence continues at coordinate 1,984 of CAZJDS010000355.1, forward strand.
AAAATAAAAAGAAATTGGTTACTATTACATAAAAAATAATCGATGCAAAAAAGAAAAACGCTTGACTAATGGCACTAAGGGCGTATAATTAATTGGAATAACTATTTAGTGAAAGTTTTAAATCAAGTGATCTTCATGCTAAATCGCATTTAGATTGTTAGATTTTAAAAGAGATAGTTTAAACCTATCTGTGGATATATGGATCCACAGAAACAATGTTGGATGCACGCTGCGCGGGCGGAATAAATAATAATGTTGAGTTGTTCAGTAATATTGCTGACTTGAGAGTTTCTCATGAAAGCAACCAACTAAAGAAAAGACAGTATAAACTGTCGTGAGGTGTTTTATGGCTATATGTAGTACATGTCACGGTGCAAAAACAATTAGATGTCCTGTTTGTAATGGGACGGGAAAAGTATCTGGTAAACCTTGTTCAAGTTGCGGTGGAGATAAGAAAATTATTTGTCCAACTTGTAAAGGAACTGGAAAATAATTTTATATGGTCGGTAGATCAATTCTACCGACTATACCAAAAAGGGA
>CAZJDS010000356.1:0-2520 GCA_964544795.1 uncultured Alkaliflexus sp.
TTTCAGAACAATTGATGAAGTAAATTTGAAAAGAGTTGTACAATGAGAATATATGAAACGGCGGTTAAGAAGCCGATCAGTACCATACTAATTTTTGCAGGGGTCATCATCTTTGGCTTGTTCTCTTTGAGGTCTTTGCCTATTGATCTCTATCCTGAGATTGACCCTCCCATGGTCACAATTTTCACCTTTTATCAAGGTGCTGGTGCCATAGACATTGAGACGAATATTACCCGTGTGTTGGAAGATCAGCTCAACACGGTTAACAATTTGAAAAAAATCACTTCCAATTCAAAGGACAACTTTTCGTTGGTAACGCTCGAATTTGAGTGGGGATCAAATTTAGATGAAGCTACCAACGATATTCGAGATGTTATTGGCCGAACAGAATCACAACTGCCCGATGGCGTTGAAAAGCCCATCATATTTAAGTTCAGTACGAATATGATTCCCATCCTGATGCTTTCAGCTTCAGCGGATGTAAGTTATCCTGCACTGTCAAAGCTTCTGGACGATGCTATTGTTAATCCATTAAATAGAATTGAAGGGATAGGGGCTGTCTCTGTTTCTGGAGGTCCCAAACGTGAGATTCAAATAAATGTGGATCCTCATAAATTGGAGTCATATCATCTTTCTGTTGAGCAGATTGGTGCAATAGTTGGCCAGGAAAATCTTAACCTTCCGGGTGGCGTTTTGGATATTGGTAGTTTTACCTATCCCATTCGAGTGGAAGGAGAATATAAGAGCAGTGATGAGCTAAAGAATTTGATTGTCGGACAATTTAATGGCCGCACAGTTAAACTCTCTGATGTGGCGACTGTAAAAGATACTATTGCCAAAATAACAGCAGAAGAACGTGCCAATGGTCATCCTGCAGCACGGATTATTATTCAAAAACAGTCAGGCGCCAACTCGGTAGATATTGCCAATGCGGTACGCAATCAGATGCCCCAACTGATAAAGAATCTTCCTCCTGATGTGAAGATCAGCACTATTTTTGACACTTCTGAATTTATAGAAAACTCCATCAGCAGTTTGGCAAGTACAGTTTTCTATGCACTACTCTTTGTGGTGTTGGTGGTTCTCTTTTTCTTAGGCAGGTGGCGAGCCACTTTCATCATTGTATTGACTATTCCTGTCTCTCTGATTGTTTCATTTATCTATCTATTTATAACGGGTAACACCATTAACGTTATATCGCTCTCTTCTCTCTCCATTGCTATTGGGATGGTGGTGGACGATGCTATTGTGGTGTTGGAGAATATTACTACGCATATTGAAAAGGGCGCATCGCCACGAGAAGCCGCCATATACGGTACCAATGAAGTTGGATTGGCCGTTGTGGCTACAACACTTACTGTTGTTGCGGTATTCTTTCCATTGACTTTTATCACTGGTTTGAGTGGAATTATGTTTAAGCAGTTGGGGTGGATTGTAACTTTGGTTATTATCGTTTCTACCCTTGCCGCACTTACTTTAACGCCCATGTTGGCTTCTCAGATGATGCGGAAAGAGAAGCCAAGAAAACGAGGTGTTTCTAAGTTTGTTTTTGATGGCATTGATCGGTTTTTAACTTGGATGGATACGTTTTATGAAAAGACGCTTACCTTTTCAGTAAGGAATCGTGCACTTATACTTTTTAGTTCGATTGGTATTTTTGTAGGAAGTTTGTTCTTGTTGCCCTTGGTGGGAACTGAATTTTTTCCACCCTCAGACAACAATCAAATTTCTGCTACTGTGGAGTTGGCCCAAGCTACTAACTTAGATATAACTCGTGAGTTAACAGATAAGATTGTAAAGGAGTGGGAAGAAAAATATCCTGAAATAGAGATGATATCTTCAAGTGCAGGAACTGCCGAAGAAGGCAATATTTGGTCTGCTTTTGGAGATAATGGTTCCTACATCGTTACTTTTAATATGAGAATGATAAATAGCACCCAGCGTGATCGTGATATCTATCTTATTGGTGATTTGATGCGTAAGGACCTAGAGGAATACCCTGAAATTGAAAAATTCCGTGTGGATCCAGGAGGTCAGAGTGGAGGTATGGGAAGTGGTGCAAGTACGGTGGAAGTTATTATATCGGGCTTTGATTTAGACGAGACGAGTCGATTGGCACATGAGATGTCCGATCAGATGAAGGAGATGAAAGGATTGCGTAACGTCGAAATTAGCCGTGATGATCCCAATACAGAGTACCAGCTTGTTTTAGATCGTGAAAAAATGGCATTGCAAGGAGTGAATACTTCTGTAGTTGCATCTGCCTTGCGTAATCGCATCAATGGATTGGTAGCTGCTCAGTTTCGTGAGGATGGTGATGAATACGACATTGTTGTTCGTTACGAAGAGCGTTTTAGAGAGTCATTAACTCAAGTCGAAGATATTCAAATACCTACCAACCAAGGTGGTTTCATTCGCTTACGAGAAATTGGCCGAGTGGATGAATACTTTTCTCCCCCTTCCATTGAGCGTCAGAATCGTCAGCGGATAGTGAAAGTAACCGCTTCTCTACATGAAGCT
>CAZJDS010000357.1:0-2502 GCA_964544795.1 uncultured Alkaliflexus sp.
AAATCTTCTTAATCATGGGTAATGTCTTAAGTATTAAAAGTCTTTTTTTAAAATGGTTATTTTGTTTGACCTATTTATTTTCAACAAAGATAAGTAAGAAAGAACCATTTGGTTATAATCTTATTTTACTTTTATTAAAGTATCTGTTTTATCTATGATTGTATTTTAATTAACTCATTTGTTATTGACCGAGTTCTAAAAATCTAAGAAGATTATCTTATAGAACTATCCTCTCGTTATTGAATGGAATATAATTCTGATACCCCCTATATTTCAAACAAGATTATCGGTTGAGTTGTTTTCATATAGATCATTTTAATCATTCTGGGCTGTACTTCAGTAGTTAAAAGTTTTTTGGCTTTTGGTAAAGTTTTTTGAGATCTTATTTGAATTGAGGATTGGGCTATCTGATTTTTTATCTGGCCGACCAATCAAAATATTTCATTTAAATTAACTATTCATAAGCGCCTGGAAGTGTGTGTATTGAGAGGTGTACAAAGAAAAGCGGCATCGAGCAATCTTCTGGATGACTTATAATCACTTAAATTACACTACTTTTGCAGCCCAATTTGGAATTTTATCTTTATGCAAAAAATAAGAAATATTGCGATTATTGCGCACGTTGATCATGGAAAAACAACCTTAGTTGACAAAATGTTGTTGGCTGGAAATTTATTCAAAGATCACCAGAGTGCTGGTGAGTTGATGATGGATAATAATGATCTGGAGCGGGAGCGAGGAATAACTATTCTCTCAAAAAACGTTTCAGTGATATGGAAGGATACAAAAATAAATATTATAGATACTCCTGGTCACTCCGACTTTGGAGGGGAAGTTGAGCGCGTTCTTAACATGGCTGATGGGGTAATTCTTTTGGTAGATGCTTTTGAAGGACCTATGCCTCAAACTCGTTTTGTACTTCAGAAGGCACTTGGGTTAGGATTGAAGCCTATTGTAGTGATTAATAAAGTGGATAAACCCAATTGCAGACCTGAAGAGGCGCAGGAAGCGGTCTTCGATCTGATGTTTAATTTGGATGCAACCGAGAAGCAGCTTGATTTTGTTACTGTGTATGGTTCTGCCAAAGAGAATTGGATGTCCACTGATTGGAAAGAGCGCACCACCGATATTGGCGTCTTGATGGATGCCATTGTTGAGCACATTCCAGCACCCGACAAATTGGAAGGATCTCCTCAGTTGCTCATCACTTCTTTAGAGTATTCTGCCTATTTAGGGCGAATTGCTATTGGACGTTTGCACCGCGGTACCTTGAAAACAGGAATGAACGTGGCTCTGGTTGGCCGTAAAGGCGATGTGCATAAGATGCGTATCAAAGAACTTAACGTTTTTTCGGGTATGGGACGGGTTAAAGTTCAAGAGGTGGAGTGTGGAGAGATATGTGCTTTAATAGGATTGGATCATTTTGATATTGGTGATTCAATTTGCGATGTGGAAAATCCTGAACCATTGGATCCAATTGCTATTGATGAGCCTACTATGAGTATGTTATTTACCATCAACAACTCTCCGTTTTTTGGGAAAGAGGGCAAGTTTGTTACATCTCGACACATCCATGATCGTTTGTATAAAGAGTTGGAGAAAAACCTTGCTTTGCGTGTAGAGCCCACCCAGTCTGCGGATGCATGGAATGTGTTTGGTCGTGGAGTGCTACACTTGTCGATTTTAATTGAGACAATGCGTCGTGAAGGATATGAAATGCAGGTTGGACAACCACGTGTAATCATTAAAGATATTGCTGGCGAAAAATGTGAGCCTATTGAAGAGCTTTCCATCGACTTGCCCAATGAAATGTCTGGACGTGCCATAGAAATGGTGTCTATGCGTAAAGGTGAGCTTCGTAATATGGAGCGTAAATCAGATAGAGTACACTTAGAATTTATCATTCCCTCCAGAGGTATAATTGGATTGCGTAATGCACTTCTTACAGCTACTGCTGGCGAGGCAGTTATGTCTCATCGTTTTATTGAATTTCAGCCTTGGAAAGGAGATATTACAAAACGACAAAATGGTTCTTTGGTTTCTATGGAAGGAGGTACTTCATTTGCCTATGCCATTGATAAGCTGCAAGATAGAGGTGAGTTCTTTATTTTTCCGCAAGAGCAGGTATATATGGGACAAGTAATTGGTGAAAATAACCGTGAGGGAGATTTGGTTTTGAATGTTACCAAAAGCAAGAAACTTACTAATATGCGGGCTTCAGGAAGTGATGATAAAGTGAGATTGGTTCCACCAGTAGTATTTAGCTTAGAGGAAGCTTTGGAATATATTCAAGGAGATGAATATGTAGAGGTAACTCCAAAATCTATACGCTTGCGTAAGATACTTTTGCAAGAGCATGAGCGTAAGCGTTCAAACAAATAGTTGAATAGGAAAATAAAAACCCACCAAAGAGATTAGATTCTCTTTCGGTGGGTTTCTTTTTCAAATAGAACTTCCCTTATTCGTTAAGACTCCCTTTTTCACGAAGCGTGTCATAGTTAA
>CAZJDS010000358.1:0-2484 GCA_964544795.1 uncultured Alkaliflexus sp.
AAAGATAATAAAGTTATTGTTGTAGATTGTTTTACAGGTGTTATTAGTTACTTAAAGAGTCTATATGTTAGAAGAGTTGATTATTTAATTTTAACCCATCCAGATTTAGACCACTTTAAAGAAGCTAAAGATATTTTAGCAGAATTTGAAGTTGTTAATTTAGTTTTAAATGGATATAGTGATTATGGTTTAAACCATGCTAAAACTATTTTTATTAATGAATATAATTTGCCAGAAATAAACGATTTAGAAATTAAATTTTTGGGTCCAATAAAAAATTATTTTGATGATAATGATAATTCGGTAGTTTTTAAGATTAAAGTAAATAATTTAAATTATTTATATACAGGAGATATATCTACTAAAGTAGAGTTAGATTTAATAAATGAATACAATAACACCTTACAAAGCGATATATTAAAAGTATCTCATCATGGTTCTAGTACATCAAGTCATCTAAATTTTATTAATGTTGTCAATCCAAGATATGCGATTATAAGTTCATCATTAAGAAATATTTATAACTTACCAAATGATAACATTATATATTTATATAAGACGATGGGAGTATCTTTATATGAAACAAGATATCATGGAAGTATTATCTTTAAAGAAAGTGAAATATTAACATTTCCACCATAGATAATAATCTAAAATAATTAAGAAATAGTGTATAATGGATATATGGAATTAATATATTATCTACAAGGTGAAACCGCCTTTTTACTTAAAAATAAAATTGAAGAAATCAAATTAGAAGCTGTAGTAGATGAATTTAATATTATTAAATATGATGCTTTAGAAGATGATTTAAAAGATATAGTAAAAGAGTTAAATACTGTTTCTTTTTTTGATGATAAAAAGATTACGATTGTAAATAATGTTAACCATTTAAAAAGATTTTCTAAAGAAGAACTAGAACTTTTTGAAAAATATTTAAAAAATCCTAATCCAGACAATATTGTAATCTTAATTAGTAACGTTAATATTGATGATAAATATATTAAAGGATTATTTGATAAATATTGTTATATTGAAAATATTTCTAATATTAAATTAGAAGATCTCCCTAAATATATTTTAAAAATATTTACTAAAGATAATTTTACTATCGATAAAGAAGCAATTCAGCTATTAATTCAAAGAACGATGGAAAACCAAGATTTATTAGAAGTAGAAATTACTAAATTAATGACATACAAACTAGAAGAAAAGCATATTTCATATGAAGATGTTTTAAGTTTAGTTCCTAGAACCTTAGAAGATAATATCTTTGAATTTACCCAAAATTATTTAAATAAACAAACGAAAACATATATGAGAATATATTATGATTTAATAAGTGCAAGAATTACACCACTAACTATTATTAATCAGTTATTTAATAATATTAACTTGTTAATCCAAGTAAAAATATTATTAAATAATAGGTTTACTCAAGATATGATTGCAGATAGTTTAGCTATTTCAAAAGGAAGAACGTATTATTTATTAAAAGATGCAAATAAATTAAGATTAAATGAATTAGAAAAATTAGTAAAGGAGTTAGCACAACTAGATTTAAACATAAAATTAGGACTAGAAGAAGAGTCGATTGGTTTAGAGTTGTTGTTGCTGGGAAAAAGAAATGAATTTAAATTATAATAAAATACTAATATTTGATTTTGAAACAACTGGTCTTAATGCAAGATTTAATAATATAATTGAAATAGGAGCGGTTTTACTTGAAAAGAATAATGATAAATATGAAGTTTTAAAAACTTTAAATGTTTTTATTAAACAAAATGAACCACTACCAGCTAAAATAGTTGAAATAACCGGTATAACCGATTCATTATTAAATGATGAAGGTATTAGTGAAAACGAAGCTTTTAATTTATTTGATAATTTAATTGATGATGAAACTTTATTAATTGCTTACAACTTAGCATTTGATATTGGGTTTTTAGGAGCATTATATCAAAGGCATCATCATGTTAATCATTTAATTAATAATGATATTTTAGATTGCATGGCAGTTTATAAGGACAGATATAGTTATCCTCACCGTTTAGAAAATGCCGCTTTAACATTTAATGTTATAAATGAACAAGCGCATAGAGCAATTGATGATGCTAAAACAACTTATAAAGTTTTAGAAAAACTAGCCTTAGAACAAAATAATTTAGATTTATATATTAATGTATTAGGATACAATCCTAAATACGGTATTCCTAAAGTAAATGTTTTAAGAAAAAATATTGTTTTTGTACCACAAGGTTTTAATGGTAAAAGAGAAATAGAAAGAAAAAGAACATAAAAAAAACACCTTCCGGTGTTTTATTGTAAAGTGTTAAACAATTTATCAAATGCAGATTTATTTCTAGCAACAAAGTTTTTATGAAAGATTCCTTTAGCTTGACCCATATCTAACTTTTTATGAACTAAAGATAATGTTTTTGTTGATTTATCTAAAAACCAATCCTTTGCAAGAGCATCATGCAG
>CAZJDS010000359.1:0-2475 GCA_964544795.1 uncultured Alkaliflexus sp.
AGAGGGAGTCCAACCCAAGTTGCGTAATCTGGATATGTCCATCAACTTCTGAAAGGTGCCATCGGGATTGGTGGCATCCCAATTTATAGTGCCGCGAAAACCAACGGTCTCTTTAACCAGCTGTGCCAACTCTGCAATGGAGAGATCTTCTCCAAAACCAATATTGATATGTGTATTTCGCACCTCTTTTAATCCGCGCTCCTTCACAATATCTTTAAAGCTGATATTGTTCATAATAAAGACCACTGCCTGAGCCAAATCATCGGAATGAAGAAATTCACGACGTGGTTTTCCACTTCCCCACAACCGCAACTCCACATGTCCATCAGTCTGAAAAAGTCCAAACTCTTCCAAAGCTGAAACCAATTTATCATTACTTAAAGAAGAAGAGATGCCATCCATAGGACGTTGATCCAGATCACGACGAATTGCATCAAAATCCTGGTTTATCAATGCTTTACCCAAATGCATTTTACGAATGAAAGCAGGCAAAACATGCGAACCACGTAGATTGTAATTGTCATTAACCCCATAGAGATTTGTGGGCATTACAGAAATAAAATCGGTGCCATATTGCAGATTAAATGATTCACACATATTGATTCCTGCAATTTTTGCCAAAGCATAAGGCTCATTGGTATATTCCAAAGGTCCAGTAAGCAAATACTCCTCTTTCATGGGTTGTGGGCAATCACGAGGATAAATACAAGAACTACCTAAAAACAACAATTTCTTTACTTGCCATTTCCAGGCAGAATGAATGATGTTGTTCTGTATCTGTATGTTTTGATAAATAAAATCTGCACGGTAGGTGTTATTAGCCATAATACCTCCTACTTTAGCGGCTGCCAGAAAGAGATATTCTGGTTTCTCCTTTTCAAAAAAGGCATCTACCGCTTTTTGATCCAATAGATCTAAATCATCGCGACTGGGTAAAAGTAGATTTGTGTAGCCCGACTTTCGTAATTCACGAGTAATAGCCGATCCCACTAATCCACGATGGCCTGCCACATATATCTTATTGCTTTTATCCATTACTCAAAATAATTTAATGTCTTAAATCCACCTTCTTTCAAATACTTCTCTTTTTTCATGAGGTTAAGATCTGATTGCATCATATCCTCCACCAATGTCTCTAAAGTATATTTTGGTTCCCAGCCCAATTTTTCTTTGGCTTTAGAGGGATCTCCAAGCAATAACTCCACCTCGGTAGGTCTAAAATAGCGTGCATCTACTTCCACCACGCATTTTCCTTTTAAATGTGCATACTCTTTATTAGCACAATTTAATACCCATCCTTTTTCATCTACTCCTTCACCTCTAAACTCTACTTCACAACCCAAATAAGAAAAGGATTTACGAACAAATTCACGCACCTCAGTAGTTACACCCGTAGCCACCACAAAATCTTCAGGTGTTTTTTGTTGCAGCATCAAATACATTGCTTTCACATAGTCTTTTGCATGACCCCAATCGCGTTTTGCAGAAAGATTTCCTAGATACAATTTTTCTTGAAGTCCCAAGCCGATTCGAGCTACTGCACGGGTGATTTTACGTGTCACAAAAGTTTCCCCTCTAATGGGCGATTCATGATTAAAAAGAATTCCGTTGCACGCATACATATTGTATGCCTCACGATAGTTCACAGTAATCCAATAGCCATAAAGCTTCGCAACAGCATATGGAGATCGTGGATAGAAAGGGGTAGTTTCACTTTGTGGAACCTGTTGCACCAATCCATACAACTCACTGGTAGATGCTTGATAGAACTTGGTTTTTTCAACCATGCCTAAAAGACGGATGGCTTCTAAAAAACGAAGTGTCCCAATTCCATCGGCATTAGCAGTATATTCTGGCGTATCAAAACTCACGCCCACATGTGACATAGCAGCTAGGTTATAAATCTCATCGGGCTGAGTTTCTTGAACAATTCGCGTAATATTTGCTGAGTCTGTAAGATCGCCATGATGTAAAATAAATCTTCTGTCTTCAGCATGAGGATCTTGATAAATGTGGTCAATTCGGTCGGTATTAAAAAGTGAAGAACGCCTTTTAATTCCGTGCACAATATATCCTTTCTTCAGCAGGTACTCAGAAAGATATGCGCCATCTTGCCCTGTAACTCCAGTAATCAATGCTACTTTTGCCATATTTGGTTAAATTTAAAGTTGTTATTTTTGGTGAAAATGCAGGGTTTTTTTTATATTTTATTCCGCCTCTACATTTCACCAATTTCTAAAAAAAAAATAATATTTTATTATATGTTTTTCCAATACCAGCCAATTGCTTCTTTTAGTCCATCATGGAACTGATGGCTGGGTTTATATCCTAATAATCGTTGTGCCTTCTCAATTGACGCCAATGAATGAGGCACATCCCCCAACCGAACTGGACCATATTGGGGAGCCACTTGAGCCACATCTGCATCGTATTTCATGAGGAGTTCTTTTATGGATCCCACCAACTCATTTAAGG
>CAZJDS010000360.1:0-2471 GCA_964544795.1 uncultured Alkaliflexus sp.
CCAGCAGAATACATTTATACTAATTGGACAAGAACTAGAGTATTGGAAATGAGTTATACGTATAAGGTCTATTGGGACGGTAGTGTTTTGTTGACCTTTAATTATAAGGCACAGTTAACATACCAAAACCCTTCTGGTTTAAATACGACTGGATTTAAGTATAAATTATTACGAGACGGGGTGGTAGAATCTAGCGGTACTGTGAAATTTTCAAACATAGATGTTGGAGATGTATATAAGCACGATTTTGATATGTTTGTAGAACCTGGCAATTATGAGTTAATTCTGTATGACAATAATTAAAAGCAAAAACCAAAATCGAGAGTACGTTGTTTAATTCTTTAGTGGCTAATGTCTCTATCTCTCAACTATGGTGTTTGCCGGTCAAATTGGCGACATATTAGTATGCGGCAATTTGACCGGCAAAGAGCTAATTCTAGGAGATAAGTAATGAAAAAGAAGAGAATACTAAGTAGCCTGTTAATGATCGTATTGGTGTTTGCTTCACTAGTGCTTCCTGTAACCGAGGTCGAAGCAGCAAGCAAATTTAAGGATGTTCCATCAACTCACTGGGCTTACAATTATGTTGAGGATATTTCTCACAGAAATATTATCAATGGATATACGGATGGCACATTCCGACCCGATAATTCCCTTACGAGAGAACAAGCTGCAAAAATAATCGTAAATGCTGTAGAAATACCATACGAAGGAAAGGTCGCAGATTTCCCTGATGTTCCTTCTGACAGTTGGTCTTCGCCATACATTGCAGCTGCCAGAGATGCTGGGATCATTAATGGACACCAAGATGGCACTTTTAGACCTCAAGACAAAGTAACGCGGGAACAAATAGCTGCGATGGTGACAAGAGCTTTCGACTTAAAATTAGTTGGAACAGCTATCAAGTTCAAGGATGTTCCTGCTGATTCTTGGTCTAAGAATAACATAGATATTTTGACCAGTCATAAAATTGTTAACGGATACTCGGATGGAACTTTCAGACCAAAGAACTCGATTACACGAGCACAGTTCGCCAAGGTCATTTCGAATGTGTTGGGTAGTGGTCTGTCAGATGTTATTCCACAGAAAATGGAAGTTCACTTCATAGATGTTGGCCAGGGAGATGCAGCTCTTGTTATACAGGGAGACCATGCTATGCTAATCGATGGCGGAAATGCTTCTGATTCCAGCCGGATCTATACTTACCTAAAGAACCGCAATATTAAGCATTTGGATTATATTGTTAACTCGCATCCACATGAGGACCATGTGGGCGGTCTGGCTGGTGCGCTTAACTACGCAACCGTTAACAAAGCATTGTCTCCAGTAACGACATATGATAGTAAGGCATTCAATAGTTTTGTTAGTTACTTGGGCCAGCAGGGAGTTAGCATTACTGTTCCTAAAGCAGGAGATTCCTTAGCGCTCGGCAGTGCTACGATCGACGTGTTAGGTCCGATCTCCATCTCAAATAATGTCAATAATAACTCGCTTGTGCTGAAGGTGAATTTTGGAGATACATCGTTTTTATTTACAGGAGATGCAGAGCGAGAAGAAGAACTGGATATCCTGAATTCTGGAGCTGATGTCAATAGTACCGTTCTTAAAGCCGGTCATCATGGTAGTGACACTTCCACCTCTTATCAATTCCTATGGCACATTATGCCCATGTACGCAGTCATCTCAGTTGGTGGTAATAATAGCTATGGACATCCTACTGATGCAGTACTTAGTAGATTCCGAGATGCAGATGTCAAAGTTTTGCGGACGGATATGCAAGGCGATATTATTTTTACCTCTGATGGGGAAAACGTCACATATACTGTCAACCGCAATCTTGATGCGGATACGCTGGTACCAAGTGATAGGCCTGTCATAGATCCTCAACCCCAAGGCTGTTACATCTTAAATACGAGTACAAAAAAGTTTCACTATTCGTCTTGCTCAGCTGTCAAGAGAATGAGTGAGAAGAATAAGAAAATATCGTTTGATACTCGGGCAGAGATTATCTCCCAAGGCTATTCACCTTGCGGAATATGCAAGCCTTGAATTATTTGTAAAATTAAAAATTTTAAAATGACAACGAATTGATTCATTAATGTAAGGGTTCGCTTCTCCCGGAACGGACCCTTTTTCCTACAAGTTAAAACTTTGCAACCTTGCTTGTATGTCTATTACTCTGCAACATCGTGATCGAAAACTCAACATATTAGTTGTTGCTACCGAAGGTCGGAAAAGATTCTGACATTTTATGTGAGGAGTCGTGTGGCTGTAGCGAAGGCTTAAATTGTTTCTGTAATTCAGCTCATTCTCAAGACTTAATCGTTTCTTATTACTGGTGCCTTTCGTCAATAAATTTCCACGCAATACCAAGCTGTAACATCTGAAGACAACCAAGTTCGGTAATACAAATCTCAATTAGAAAGGAAAAGTCTATGAAAAAACATGTAAAAACAATTTGCATTATTGCC
>CAZJDS010000361.1:0-2078 GCA_964544795.1 uncultured Alkaliflexus sp.
GAAAATCAATTGCTCCCTTTAGGGGCGGGGTCAAACAATTGATTTTCATGTTATTCTCTGAAAATTAGGTATAAAAACGGATATACATTTTTATTGTTGTTTGGCTGACTTTACTTGTAGGCCAAATTGGTGGGAATCCATTTCTCCACCTCTTCAATAGGAACGTTTTTGCGTCGCGCCAAATCTTCCACTTGGTCGATTTGTATTTTGCCTACTCCGAAATAGATAGCTTCAGGATGTGCAAAGTAGATACCGCTTACACTGGCATTTGGATACATACTGAAGTGCTCGGTAAGGGTAATGCCTGCATTTTTCTCAGCTTCCAACAGATCAAAAAGCGTTCGTTTATCGCTGTGATCAGGACAAGCAGGATAACCCAATGCTGGACGAATGCCCCGATATCTTTCTCGAATCAGATCGTCGTGATCGAACTTTTCATCAGGTTGATATCCCCAGAATTCCCGACGCACTTTAAAATGGATCATCTCTGCGAGAGCTTCAGCCAATCGGTCGGCAAGTGATTTTAGTAGAATTGAACTGTAATCGTCTTCATCCTCTTCATAAATTTTTAACCACTTTTCAATTCCTTCTCCAGCAGAAACCGCAAATCCTCCTATATAATCTTTGATTCCACTCTCTTTGGGAGTAACAAAATCAGACAAGCAATAGTAGTTTTTCTTACCAGGTTTTTCCTGTTGTTCGCGAATGTTATAAAAAGTAGAGAGCACCTTATCTGGGGATTTAGGATCATAGACTTCAATATCGTCGCCCACAGAATTGGCTGGGAAAAGTCCGATAACTGCTCGCGGAACCAACATTTTATCTTTTTTAATTCTCTCCAACATTGCTCTGGAGTCGCGATATAATTTTAACGCTTCATAGGCTTTTTCTTTTGATTCTTCTTTCTTAAATCCAGCCAGCCAATCTTTTTCAGACAGTGTACCTTGGAGCACATCGTCCATGCCGTCGTAATTTCCGGTAAGTCGCCACGCATGAAAAAAGAAGGTCCAATCAATGAATGGGATAATCTCATCTACATCCAGATCGCTAAAAACATGGATGCCAAGTTGCAGTGGCGCAACAACTGGACTTTTTTCCCAATCCACCTCATACTTTTTTTTGCGGGCATCCTCTATGCTTAAATAAGGACGTTCCTTTTTACTGCTGTTAAGAGTACGTAAACGCTCGTACTCTTCTTGTTTTTCTTTTATAAATTGTTCACGATCTCGCGGAGACATGAGTGCACTTACCACCTGCGCACTTTTGGAGGCATCTTTAACATGAACCACTGGACCAGAGTAAAATGGATCTATTTTTACCGCTGTATGCACTGCCGAAGTCGTGGCTCCTCCAATTAGGAGAGGCTTTTTGATGCCGCGTCGTTCCATCTCTTTCGCCACATTGGCCATCTCTTCCAAAGAGGGAGTAATTAATCCGCTTAAGCCAATGATGTCTGCTTCCTGAAGTTCAGCTTCGGCAAGAATCCTGTCGGCAGGAACCATCACGCCCAAATCAACAATCTCATAGTTGTTGCATGCGAGAATAACTCCAACAATATTTTTTCCGATATCGTGGACATCTCCCTTAACTGTGGCCATAATGATTTTGCCTGCTTTTGTGGGTTCTTGGCCTGAGGCCCGCTTCTCTTCTTCGATAAAAGGCTGCAACCACGCTACTGCTTTTTTCATCACTCGAGCAGTTTTTACCACTTGAGGTAAGAACATTTTTCCTGAGCCAAAAAGATCGCCAACGATATTCATACCATCCATCAAAGGACCCTCAATAATATCGAGAGAGAAAGGATATTGTGTTTGTGCTTCAGCCAAATCTTCTTCAATGAAGTCGGTAATTCCTCTGACTAAGCTGTGGTGAAGTCGCTTTTCTAAGGGTTCTGCGCGCCAAGCATCTTGTTTAACAGCAACATCGCCCGCATTCACTTTATAGCTTTCTGCTTTGTCGATAAGTCGCTCGGTGGCATCTTCTCTACGATTGAGCACAACGTCTTCTACCAATTCCAGCAGGTCGGGTTCAATCTCATCATAAATTTGCAACATACCAGGATTCACAATCCCCATGTC
>CAZJDS010000361.1:2088-2463 GCA_964544795.1 uncultured Alkaliflexus sp.
CTAACCCGGCTTGAATGGCATAGTATAGAAATACAGAATGGATAGCTTCACGCACATGATCGTTGCCTCGGAATGAGAAAGATAAATTACTTATCCCGCCACTGATTCGGGCGTGAGGAAGATTGGCTTTGATCCATTTGGCTGTTTTTATAAAATCTACAGCGTAATTGTTGTGCTCTTCAATACCTGTTGCAATGGCCAAAACGTTGGGATCGAAGATAATATCTTCAGGTGGAAAATTTATTTTTTCTGTGAGTAGTTTGTAAGCTCTACTGCAGATCTCAATTCTACGTTCGTAGCTATCGGCCTGCCCAATTTCATCAAAAGCCATAACAACCACAGCAGCGCCATATTTTTTTACTTTTGTGGCGTGTT
>CAZJDS010000362.1:0-2461 GCA_964544795.1 uncultured Alkaliflexus sp.
CTTCCAAAATTTCTCGTGCATCTCCAATAACTTTTTTCCCATTTATAATATCAGTAACTTGTTGAAGTGAAAGAGAATTTGCTTCGATTGCAAGTGACGATTGAATAGATTTTAAACGATTGTCCTTTCGTAAATGCAAAAACTTCTTATCAGTCCCAAGACTACTTAAATGTTTCATCAAATCAACAATCTCAAGAGCAAGCGTTTCCATTGTGGAAGAAATTTTAAATTCTGGAAGTTTCATACTATAAGTCTATAGCTAATAGGCCCATAAATCAAGAAGCTTGTGCTGGATAGTTTAATAGACACAATGAAGGGTAAAACTCAATTTTATTGTGCTAAAAAAGGGGACATTTTAATCCAAGGTTGACGAAAAAAATGATGTCATTTCAGATAATTAGATTTAAAGACATAAAGCTTTACTTAAAATGATACCTTGTGATACAATGACACTAAAGAACCCACAAGCTTAAACGAAATGCGGATATGGAGAATACCTTTATCATGGCAAATAGCTGTAGATAGAAATAGTGAAAAAAGCCAATACAAAATAGACTATCCATTAATAGATGTGTTCTAAAATAAAAATTTCAAAAAAATTATAGTAGGACGGGGAGGTTTATAATTGGATTATTTAACTGAAAACAATATATATGAAAGAATAAGAAGTGAAGTTGAAAAAGCGCGTCAGAAAGTATATGCTACCGTAAATCTCACTATGGTTGAAACTTATTGGAATATTGGAAAACAAATATATGAAGCACAGGATAAAAATGAAAGAGCTGAATATGGAAAGGGATTATTAAAATTTTTGTCTCAAAAGCTTACAAAGGAATTTGGCAAAGGATTTACTGTTACGAATTTAAAATATATGAGACAATTTTATATGGCTTTTCCAAATAGTCACTCGTTGAGTGACCAATTGAGTTGGACACATTATCGCATGCTTTTAAAGGTTGAGGATGAAAAAATCAGAAATTTTTATTTGGAAGAATGCGAAAAATCAAATTGGAGTACAAGACAACTAGAACGACAAATAAATAGCTTTTATTATCAAAGGTTACTATCAAGTCAAGATAAAGATAATATAAGAGATGAAATACAAACATTAGAAAAAGGGCTAAATGCAAAAGATATAATAAGAGATCCATATGTACTTGAATTTCTAGGGCTAGAACAGACACCAAACTTATATGAGAAAGATATAGAACAGGGTCTGATTAATCATTTGCAAAAATTTTTGTTGGAGTTAGGACGAGGATTTTCATTTGTAGCAAGGCAAAAGCGTATTTCATTTGATGGAGAACATTATTATATAGATTTAGTTTTTTATAATTATATTTTAAAGTGCTTTGTGATAATTGATTTGAAGTTAGGAAAATTGACTCACCAAGATATTGGACAGATGCAAATGTATGTAAATTACTATACCAGGGAATTAATGAATGAAGGAGATAATCTACCAATAGGCATCGTGCTCTGTGCAGATAAAAGTGATTCTGTCGTTAAGTATACTTTGCCTGAAGGGAATAATCAAATTTATGCATCTAAATACAAATTGTATATGCCAACAGAAGAAGAATTGAAGAGAGAACTTGTTAGGGAGCAGGAAGTATTAGAAATAGAGAAAGGATTAGAATAATTGTGAAAAAAAACAATGTATTTATTACATTGATATACATGTGTGACATAGAAGGAAAATTTGATTCTATAGAATTGGATTTAGAAGAACAATATGATGCATATCGGAAATTACTTTAGTGCAGAACAAGAGGCAAACAAAAATAATTATTGCACCCTATTCTATCTCCCCCAACCCATATTTTTCAATTGACCTCACCTCACTTTCGCTTTATACTTTAATTATCTTTCGACCTTAACTGTACAAGACAAATATAAAACAGATATACGGGTTAGCTTTTATTGCCATACAACTTCTGGTTCTTTCTTTTCTTGTGCACATTGTTTTAAGTACATATTAATTAAAGTTTGATAGGGAATCCCTGAACTTTTTGAAAGATTTTTAAAGTAGTCAATAGTATCTGCATCTAAGCGTATCGTAATTGATTTTTTGAGTTGAGTAATATATGGGTTTCGCTTTGAATTGGTGAAATCGTATTCATCTCGCATTTCTGTATTGCTCATACATACATTGTATGTACTTTTTCGTAAAAGTCAATACGTAATAATCCAGCAAGCCAAAACTCAGTCATTCATAATTTATAATTTGTCCCCCTCTCCTACCAATCTACTATCCGTAAAAAAAACCTTTAATCGAGGGTAGACGAAAAAAAATGACATCATTTCAGATAATTAAATTTAAAGACATAAAGCTTCACTTAAAATAATGCCTTATGATATAATAACACTAAAGAACCCACATACTTAAACGGAATGCGGATATGAAGAATACCTTTGTCATGGCAAATAGCTGTAGATAGAAATAGTGAAAAAGGACAAT
>CAZJDS010000363.1:0-2451 GCA_964544795.1 uncultured Alkaliflexus sp.
GTCTGGGTAGACAGGGTGTGAAAAGTGCTGTTTCCACCAAGCCGTCGACTATTGGGGGAAACAGCACTTTTCACACCCTGTCTACCCAGACGCCGGGTAAACGATTGGACTTTGGATCAAGTACCCAGAGAATTGCCAGCGGTGGCAGTATTTCGTTTATGGGCTCCAGTGCCAGACCGGTGGAACTTACCGGTAGTGGCTGGAGTTTAGATTGGAATACCACAGGAGATGCTACGGGGGCATCGGTCGAATACGCATCAATTAAAAATTCTACGGTAAATACCCTAACCATCGCCAATAGCTCGCTCGACAATGGCGGGAACAAAAACTGGAGCTTTGCCCCAGGGCCCGGATATTTTATTTGGACAGGAGCTGTCAATGCCGATTGGTCAAATCTAGGCAACTGGAGCCATCACAGTAGTGAAGTCGTCTATCCAGGAGGAAGTGGTGCAAGCCCCTATCCTTCGGTCTTTATTCCGGCTACCGCTACCCCACCCGTTTTAGATTTTTCAATTACTAGTCCCCTGGGCGAACTAGTAATTGAAAATGGTGCAAGTCTGGATATTCAAAACAAAAGCCTGATGGTCTCGGGGAGCTTTAGGAACGAGGGCACTCTGTACCGCGAATCCGGCGCATTTATGAATGTGCACGATGCCAGTCGTGGCCATGTGGTATACCGTGGCATTAGCGATGGCAGCATGCAGGACTATGGCAGTGGCTTCGATTACTGGCGGCTGAGCACAGAGGGAACTGCCAATTGGACCAGCTCTGGAAATTTACTTATTGGCGAAAACCTAAGCCTTGGCAGTGGAAGTAGCCTACGAACCGGTTCACACAGTCTAGAGGTTCGGGGTACAAGCGACATAAAGGGCCAGCTTTTAGCTGGCAGTGGAGCTATCAATTTTAAAAACACTATTTCTATTGATAGCGGTGCAAGCCTACAGGCCAGTAGCACTACCAGCAATTTTAATGGCGATATATCCATTCTTGCCGGTGGCAATTTCCAGCACAATGGGGGGCTGGCAGTGTTTACTGGGGCCGGAAATATTTCAGGAAATATCAATTTTTATAATTTAGCTATTTCCAACAATGTAAGCCTAGATAGCGATATCAATGTATTGGGAAATATCAATTTAATTTCTGGCCTGTTAAATCTTAATGGCAATACATTGAGCCTTGCTGGCAACCTCTCGCGGACCACGGGAACTTTTAACTCGGGAACGAGCGGAAAGGTGGCCCTTGTCGATGCGGGCAAGATAAGCAAGATTGGCAATGGTTTTAATTGGCCGAACCTAGAAATTATAACAGCTGGCAAGATGGTAGAGTTTTTAGCGGGAAGCACACAGAGCATTGCCGGCAATTTTATTGTTACCGGTGCCAGCGGCAATCCGGTCCTTTTGCGATCTTCGAGCAGCGCATTCTGGACCTTACAGATTGCAAGCCACGAAACGGTAAAATATGTGGATGTCTCATATTCCCAGATGACTGGTAGCCTGGGGATAACAGCCAACAATTCAATTGATAGCGGCAACAATGGCACAACGGCAACTCCAGAAAGTGCTCCGGGCTGGTATTTTCCTCGCTCTTCCAGCTTTACCTGGACGGGAGCCGGCGGCAATAGCTCCTGGGAAAATCCGGCCAACTGGGCCGAGGGCAGCAACGGGAATTATCCAGGTTGGGATAATGGATCTGGGACGACAACTGTCGATGACGAGGTGGCTATTCCAGGTGGCGCTAGTTATTGGCCCACTTTAAATACCGGCCTCACTATTAAAAACCTTGCAGTGGGCACGAATGCGGAACTCAGATTAGACGCAGCTCTTACCATAAGCGGAAACAACAGCAACAGGGGCAGCATTGTTATCAATAATAATGGCTCTTTAAGCAAGGGCGACAACTCGCTTGCCAATGGTGGCACTATCGTTTTGCCCCTCACTGTCAACCGCGTTTTAAGCTCTGCCATTGGCGACAGCAGGGCCACCCACCTTTCGCTTACTGGCCCCTACGCTTTGCAAGCAAGTGGCAGTTTTGATATTAGTGGCAACATAAACATTGGCGCCAACAGCTCCTTTACATTGACAGCCTCTTCTGGCACTTACTCCATTGGCGGAAATGTAACTGGCCCTATTTCTGCCACGCTGGATGCCTCTGCCTTAACCGCTGATACACTGAGTATTGGTGGGAGCTTGGGAACAGCGGCCATGGCCTTTGGGAGCGTCAATGCACCGAAAGCCCTGCAGGTGGGAGGGACTGTCAATGTCAATTCCTTTACCCATAATACGGGCACGCTTACCATTACCGGCTCGGGAACCTTGTACAATAATTGGACCATCCCCGCTCGCACATTGCACAATTTAGAAATTGATACCGGTACAGGCACTGTGACCCTTGGGGGAGCGCTTGAACTATCTGGTAGCCTTATTATTAAAAGGGGTCATTTGGATGTATCGA
>CAZJDS010000364.1:0-229 GCA_964544795.1 uncultured Alkaliflexus sp.
GTTAAAGAAACCATATCTTTCTAATTTAATCCAGTATGTATAAAAATATTCCGTAAATTGATGAAAGGATACTCTGTTAGCTTCAACTGCTAAAACATCTAAACTCTTTACAACTTCTTCAAAATCCCAAACAAATAACGCTTTATATAAAGATAAAATAACTTCTGGTTTTAAGTTAGTTATCCATTTATATTGGGGAAATTCTAGTTTTTCAATGTGTCTTAAATAC
>CAZJDS010000364.1:255-2444 GCA_964544795.1 uncultured Alkaliflexus sp.
GGGTTTTGAATTCAAAATATTACTTTCAGAATCGCAGGCAAATTGATTAAACTGAATATAAAACATTTGGTCATCGATTAAAAATTCTCTCATAATAATTCTCCTCTTTCCTTCGTTCATTATAACATATTTTAAAGATCGGTGGGGATTTTTCATATAATATAGGTTATCTTATAAAACATGATAAAATAATTTAAAGGTAAAAGATAAAAATGTATAAACAAGAAAAATTAGGACTTATAAGTCAAATAAAGCATCACATAAATTATAAAATAAAACATTTTATAAAAGATAATATCAATCAGAAAAATAAAAATATTCTCTTATTAGGAGATTCTATGATTGAATTTCTTAATATAGAATTGTTTTCAAACAATGATATTTTAAATTTAGGTATTTCAGGTTTAACTTCAAAAGCTTTATATATAAACTTAGATAATATCTTAAATAATTTAGAACCTACAGATTTATTTATAACAATTGGTGCTAATGATTTAATCGTTGATAACATTTCTTTAAATGATTCTTTGAAATATATAAATTCAATCTTAAAAGATTTAAATTTAAGATATCCTAATATAAATAAATATTTTATATCATTAACACCAATTGTTAACAAGAAACACGACTTTTATAAATCGGCTTATCTCTTTGGTAGAGATAATAAAGATATTATTAAAATTAATGAAGAAATAAAAAAAATATTATTTAAATATAATTTTAAATATATAGATATATATCACCAGTTATTAGATAAGGAAGGTAATTTGAGATTAACTCTTACTACTGATGGTATTCATTTAAATAAAGAGGGTTATCTAATATATACTAAAAATATATTAAATAATTTATAAGTTAAGATATAATTATAGTAAAGGAAAATAATTTTAATGGTTAAAAGAATTGTAGTAATAAGTTTAATTGGAAATATAATCTTATCAGCTTTAAAACTTAGTTTTGGGTATTTTGGAAATTCCCAAAGCTTATTTAGCGATGGCTTAAATTCATTATCGGATGTATTGGTAAGTGTCTTGATTTTAATTGTTTTAAAGGTAGCTCATAAAAAACCAGATAAAACTCATCCATATGGCCATGAAAAATTTGAAGGTGTTTTATATTTATTACTTAGTTTTATTATATTAATAACATCATTAGTATTATTTGGAAGTGGTGCTAAAACAATATATGAATATATTTTCAGTAATATAGTTCCTAAAACCCCAATGATGGTAACGGTATATGTAGCAATAACTGCCTTAATAATTAAATTATTTTTATATTTTTTAAATCATTTATCAGCAATTAAATATGAATCAAGTAGTTTAAAAGCGGAAACTAAAAATCATTTATTTGATATCCTAGCAACCTCAGTAAGTTTAATTAGTATTATTGTATCAAGATTTGGCTTTCCATACTTTGAAGGAATTGGTACTATTTTAATAGCAGGTTTTGTTTTATACGCAGGAATTAAGATGATTATAGAAGCAATTTCATATTTAGTGGATGAAGCACCGGATAGTGAAACTGTCAAAGCTATTATTAAAACTATTAAAAGTGTGAAAGGGGTTATAGAAATAGATGATTTAAAAGCCAGACGTCATATGAATCATATTTATGTTGATGTGGAAATATCAGTATTAAAGGAATTATCTTTAATGGAAGCACATAACATTGCCCATCATGTTCATGATATTGTTGAAAATGAATATAATGCAATTCATTGTATGGTTCATGTTAATCCGTATTTAAAAAAACAAGAGAAATAAAATCTCTTGTTTTTATAAATATTATGTAACGGTCGCTCCAAAGGGTAGTAATGATAAAGAAACTAATTTTAACCACTGTTTACCAAAAGGTATTCCTATAATAGTAATATAGAAAAATATCCCGATTAGACCAAATGTTATAGCAGAACTCACTCCAAAGACTAACAGCCATAATATATTTAAAATAGGATGTTTATCAAAGTCAATAATAAATTCTCTACCAAACGGCCATAAAATTAAACCTGCAAACTTAAAATATTGTAGGCCGAAAGGAAAAGTGCATATGGAAAACCAACATTATATTTTCAAAGACCTATTTAACGTTAGAAACTTAGGCGGGTATAACACTAGTTATAATCAAAAAACTTTAATGAAAAAATACATTAAATACGACTGCTTGAAAGACGATTACTGCGTCTTTTT
>CAZJDS010000365.1:0-2427 GCA_964544795.1 uncultured Alkaliflexus sp.
AGTCATAGAATATATTAAAAGCTGAAGTGAGTTTTATCTGCTTACTGATATTCCATGAGAAGTTATTCTGGAGCGACCCTCCAACAAGGAAAACAGATTTCTTATCCTCTGGAATGCTATAACGAGTTTGATCGATTTTAGCTGTATCAACAACTATAGTCATTCGAGAGGTCACAGGAGATAAAAGTAGCGTAAAGTTTTTCGTTTTATAATCCATACCAGCTGCCATTGAAAAATAACCTGGAGCCATGAATGCTGAAATAGGCTTTTCTTTTTCCAAATCGTTTTTGGCATATCCATTAAATACCTGAGTCTTAAAGTTGAACAGCAAACTATAAAACCATTTTTTACTTGCAATAATTCCATACTTACTGCTAAAATCAATCAAATCATCATTAATTCTTGACTTGCTATCTTCACTCGAGATAACCCCCATCTTATGAATAATTGAATTTTCCCATTCAATTTTATCATTTTTATAAACTATCTTTAAACGTAAATCACTCAACAAAGCAATGGAGCTTTGTCCACCTTTCACCCAGTTTTCTACATAAGATTGTGAAAACTGTATATTTTCAGATCCACTTATTTTAAGTGGGTTTTCAATAATCTCAATCTTCTCCAACTTTTTAGGTGAACTAATATCCATCTCTCTACGCATCACTACTTCCAATCCTCCGCGATATGTTTTTGGATCAATTTTTTGTCCCAACCCAAAAATTTTAGGAGCATCAGGAATTTCATCCCAATGTTTATCAATAAACGAAGGGTTTTCATGTATTAAATTGCGGACAAACCTCTCTCGCGAATATCCATTTTTTTTAAACCAAGAAAGGATTGAGTCTGCTCCTCCACTAGGGTGCTCAAGAAATACCTTTTGTTTATCGTAAGATGAAATCAACGTTTTATCCTCAATCTCAGTCAGATCAAAAACCGGTTGGGATCTGTAAAACATTGATAAAGCATGCCAGTTATAACTTGATCTGTTTGATGAAAAATATTGAGAACGAAACACATTAAAACTTAAATCATCAAGTTTTGAACGAATTAATCCTCTTGAAATAAGTTGCTGTAATAATTCTTTTGGTGTAAACCTCTCAAAAGAATAATACGGAAGAAAGTTTGCATACCCCTGAAAAAGGTTATTGACTTGCTGCTTTCGTTGAGAAAAATCGGCATACTCCTCGGAAGTCAATATATTATCAAACCATGTCTCGGGTAAAACGTAAGAAGGGAAGTATCTTTCTAACTGGGTGGACGTTTGGCCCGAAACAGAATCTACATACAATAATAAAAATAAAATAAAGAGCCAGCTAAAAAAAATCCTCATCTTCAAATTGTTAATATAGCAGAAAATTAAATGTCTTACGAATCAAAAATAGAAAAGGTTAAGGTTAGTAAATGCACCAAGAAAAATTTAAGGGTACATTTTGAATACAAAATTAGCCAAAAAAGATGTGCTAATATAACTTTCTCTTGAAAGTGGTAACAAAAACCATCCCACTATCTCGACAAAATCAGATTTATCAATTGATTTTAACATAACTACTTTGTTTATATATTTTTTCCTTTATTTGTAGTGAAGATTCTCCTCTGCCCATGCTGGCATATTAAAAATAGTAAATACAATTCTGAATGAGAGATCTAACCAACGGGAGTGAAGCAAAATTGATTTTTAAATTTGCTGTCCCTATGGTCATTGGGAACTTATTTCTACAGCTTTACAATATTGTGGACAGTATAATTGTAGGTCAAATTCTGGGCACCGAAGCATTGGCGGCAGTAGGAGCGTCTTTTCCCATATTCTATACCCTAATTGCTTTTATAATTGGCATTGGAAGTGGAGCTACAGTGGTTATAAGCCAATATTTTGGTGCTCGAAATTATCAAATGGTAATAAAAGCTATCTCCACCATCTATATTTTCATGTTTTTAGCTGGAATTATATTAACCATAGCAGGGATTACATTTAGCAATGAAATATTTGTTCTGCTTGGATTGGGCGATGATGTAAAACCCCAAGCAATGGAATATTTCAACATCTATATGTTAGGAATGATAGGCTTTTTTGGGTTTAACGGTACTTCATCCATACTACGTGGATTAGGAGATAGCAAAACTCCTATGATATTAATGGGTGTTTCTACCATTGTAAACATCCTGCTTGATTTGGTATTTATCTTAATCTTTAGATGGGGAATTGCAGGTGCAGCATGGGCAACCATCATTGCTCAAGGAGGTGCTTTCATAGGAGCTATATTTTATTTAAATCAAAAAGAGCACCTAATCCATTTTAGTTTTGAACGGTTCTCATTCAACAGAAAAGTGTTCTGGCAAAGCATACGTATCGGATTGCCCACTGGTTTTCAACAAACATTTGTGGCATTGGGTATGATGGCATTGATTCGTATTATCAACAACTTTGAC
>CAZJDS010000366.1:0-2414 GCA_964544795.1 uncultured Alkaliflexus sp.
CTCCAACAAAAGGCATTTTATAATCTTTTAGATCAATAATTTCAATTGTAGTGTTTTCATCTTTAACCTTATTAGTTTCATCTAATAGCCAGTTTGCAATTAGATGTCCAACTCTATTTTCTCTTACTGAAGCTAAAATAATTCCTATTTTTAAATTCATTGTTAATACATCTCCTTATAATTATTAACACTATGATAAAGGTATTTAAAGTTAATTTCCATCTATTTGCTAATGATGGATAAAATAACATAATATTATAATGTTGATTTTTAAAAATCTTATTAACAAATCCCAATTATTTATTTATACATGCTATAATGATATATAGGTTTATTAAGGAATTATAAGGATAAATAATGAAAAGAGATTTTGATCTTTTAACTGATAACATTAGGCAATTTAAATATTTGTTTCCAAATAAAGATTATCATGAGAAAATAGTTTTATTTAATTTTAAGATTACTAAAATATTTAGAAGAGTTGTTCTATTTTTTTCATTATTAATAGCCTTATCAATTATAATAGCTTTTAGATTAAATGAAAATATAATGTATATTTTTATTAACGGAATTGCATTTTTTATATTTTTATTAATGGGAATAATGATATATCTTATTTTCTTACCAAGAAAGAAGTTGTTTTCTAAACAGTATGAAGAAATCACCCAAAACAATCTACATGAAAATTATCTTATTTTACATAATAATTATAAAAAGAATCAAAAGAGGTGGAATATAATATATGGATTAGAAATATCAATTATTTCTTTAATCTCTTTAATTATATTTATTGGTGACATAATTAATAAAACTACAAATTTTGGTCCATTATTTATATTTACGTTTCTTTTATTTATTATATTAATACCTACTATAATTATTAATATGATTCTTTTTAAAAGATTTAGATTATCTCAATATCATCTAGAAGATGAAATTGAAGTATATTCACCACCATTATAATAAGATTATAAAATCAAGGAGAAGAAGATGGAAAAGAAAAAACGAGATTTATTACTTATAGTTTTAATCGGCGCATGCCTTTTAAAATTATTTGATACAATAACTCATTTTGAAATGAGTTTTCATTTTGTTGGTTTTTTAGTTTATACACTAATTGTTATATTAGCTATATATTATAGTGTCAAAGAAAGGAAGTATTTAGCTGGAGTTTCAATTGTATTATTAAAAATACTAATTCCAATTACTGAAACCTTCTTAGAAGGTATTTACTCAGGAAACTTAGGAGCATTAGTAATAATTAAAGGGATTTTAGGGCTTGTCTTATTTTGCTATTCATTTTATTTTGTTTATTATTTATTTAAAACAAAAGAATATAAATTTGTACCACCATTATTAAATCAAATTATTTGGCCTTTTTTAGTGTTTGTATATTATGCAATTTTTGAAGCTTATGGCGAAGGTTATTTAGTTGCATCAGGAGAATTAATTGCTTTAATTTTATTTGCTCACCTTTCTGAAAAATTATTATGGCTTGCCGCATTTATAATAATTCCTTTTGATTTAATTGATGATATAATTTCTAATACTCAATTTGCAGTATCAAATTACTTTAAGTATGCTTTAGGACTTGTTATGTTAATATTGGCAGCTAAAGGAACAATTGCTAGTTTCTTACATTTTAAAAAAGACAAACGTGAAACGGAAGCAATCCATGAGTAGTATTTTAGTAGTTAATAATATAACTAAAACATTTAAATTATCAAAGAAGCAAAAAAAATTAGAAAAAACTAAAAATAATTTTAAAGTAGCTGTAAAAGATTTATCGTTTACTGTAAATAAGGGTGAAATCTATGGATTATTAGGTCCTAATGGTGCTGGTAAAACCACAACTTTAAGAATTATTTCAACTCTTATAAAACCAGATCAAGGTGATGTTTATTTAAATGACACATCGGCTTTAAAAAAACCTAACGAAATTAGAAGACAAATTGGTTTTTTAACTAGTGAGTTAAAATTAGAAGATTTTTTTACTCCTAATTATTTATTTGATTATTTTGCAAGTTTGCACGATGTACCTCTTGACTTAATTAAAGAAAGAAAAGAAGAACTTTTTTTAAAGTTTGGAATTGAAGAATTTAAAGAAGTAAAAATATCTGATTTATCAAGTGGGATGAAACAAAAAGTTTCTTTAGTAATATCTATTGCTCATGATCCTAAAATTATTATTTTTGATGAACCAACTAATGGCTTAGATGTTATTACTGCTAAAAATGTAACTGATTTTCTAATTGAATTAAGAGATTTAGGAAAAACAGTTATTTTATCTACGCATATTTTTTCATTGGTTGAAAAGCTTTGTGACCGAGTTGGAATAATTTTAGAAGGTAAAATGGTTTTAGAAGATACCTTATTAAACATAACTAAAGAAGATACTTTAGAAAATGTTTTTT
>CAZJDS010000367.1:0-2379 GCA_964544795.1 uncultured Alkaliflexus sp.
AGTACTGCAGCAAGAACAGGTAAGTTTTATCAATTGTATCCATATGTCAATGATGATTGGACAACACAAACTGGTAGTGTTATGGCATGGGCTTGGGGTGCCAGTAAAATACTCGATGCTTTAGAGGCCGGTGCAGACGCAGAATTAAATATTAATGCTGAAGTTGCTGTAGTAACCGGAGTCTCAAGATGGGGAAAAGGAGCAGCATGTGCAGGTGCTTTTGAAGAAAGATTCAGAGTTAGTATGCCTGTATGTTCAGGGTATGGCGGTATGACAATGATGAGATATCAATCTGACGGTCTTACTTTTAGTTTGTTGCCTGAGTTTGAAAACGATCCAAAAAAATCCTCAGCCAATTTAGCTGCATGGAAAAGTACAGGAGGCAATGAAGGTTTAAATAGTATTCAAGGTGGTTGGTATAATGGTAATTTTGAAAAATTCACTCATTATCATCAACTTCCAATTGATGCACATTTTATATCAGCTTTAAGTGCTCAAGAGGGAAGGTCATTATTTATGGTCATCGGCATAAACTCAGATATGTGGAGTGCCCCTCCCGGAATGTGGTGGAATTACGAATTGTCAAAACCTGCATTTGATTTAATAGGATTTGAAGATAATCTTGCGATTCAATATCACCTGAATTTGCATGGAATCGAGATCGAGGATTTCATTAAGATGTTCTCATATATAAACAAACATGTTTATAATAAAGATTTTGATTCTGCAACATTCCCTTCACCTTGGAATGAGATTCTATCCGATTGGACATTGGAAGATTTAAAATCCTGTATATTTGCAAGTGCTGCTAATAGTGAGTCATACGAAGCTGGAAAAGCAACAGACCCTACTGATGTTCCAGATAATCCCGATGTAAAAGCAATGGTTAATATACTTATTGGTACAAAATCTCAAGAAGTCGAAGTGTCAAGAAGTGTTTTAAGTGAGGCTTTAATTTCACCACTTACAGGAGGTGAAGAAGGAACAGGGTTTAACTATAAATATGGCCCAGAAACACAATAAAGTTCCAGTTATGCAAAATTTGGTATCACATTGCCAGAAGGAAGAGTCCTTTCTGATTACAAGAGTGTGACTTTTACATGTCAGACAGATGCAAATTATTACGGTAAAAGATATGCTGTAATTGTTGCTCCTATAGCGGCAGGACTCCCCGATGATTTGGAATATAACTACGGCAGCGGTACAGTTGTAGGATGCACCAATATTACTGGGAATGGAAGCTTTCCCACTAATACTTCAACTCCACAAAACTTAACATTAAATATTAACGCAGCAGCTGAAGAGGTGACTGATACTGAATTAGAGTGTTCGATATACATACATATGGAACATAACGATGGTAAAGCAAATTATACTATTTCTAATATTAAATTTGTACTTAAAGATGATATTATTGAGGAACCATCTTCTGTGGAAAGCATTAATGCAAATGATTTCGCATCTTATTTTGATGGTAATATTTTAAGTGTTAGCTCAAATAAATCTTTAGGCAAAATATATGTTTATGCTTTGAACGGTCAGCTGGTCGTATACACAGAAAGTGCGTCAAATAAAGAAGAAATAAACCTTTCGTCACTGCCCAAAGGAATTTACATTGTTCAAGTGAAAACAAACAAAGTGAAAATAATTAAATAAGCTGATTTGTTATTAAGTATAATTGCTTATATATGATTAAAAGAACTGCCAAAAAGACTTGTTCTTTTAGGCAGTTCTTTTAGATTATTACATGATTATTCTAAAAAAAATTGGAATAAATAAAAAGATCAATTGAAGAATAATCATGCCGCTCGCTATATAAACAAGCTGTTTTACTTTCCTCTAATCAGATGAATGGGGCCTTGTAAAGAGTACTTTTCATCTTTATTGTATCCTTCGGCCTCAATGGTGTAAAAATAGACGCCTGGAGCGGCTAAAGAATTTCCTATAGTGCCATCCCATCCTTCTGCAGGATTGGTGGATTGATATACTATTCGTCCCCATCGATTAAATATCACTATTCTATATTTTTTGATGGAGCGATAAACCACTCTGAATTCATCATTGTTTCCATCACCGTTGGGAGAAAATGCGTTGGGAGCTTCTATCAACGACTTAAACGCACGGACGACTACTGGATTGTCAACAGTGCTTTCACATTTATGATTTTTAACAGTAAGTATAACACTATCTGGAACAATATCATTCTCTTCGTCAACTATAACAGTAAAAACGTGAAATGGATTTCTATCGCTTTTAGTTACTTTAGAACCTGTGAATTTCCACTCCCAGGCGGTTACGTGTCCTTTGCTCTCATCCTTAAACTCCATTTCTATGGGTGCTGAGCCTTGAAGAACTGTTTTATCGGTTAGCTTTGTGTGA
>CAZJDS010000368.1:0-1173 GCA_964544795.1 uncultured Alkaliflexus sp.
GAGGTAGTTGGCAGCTTGCTGTTCAATTTCCTCTTGGGAGGACCGTCTGTTTGACAGAAGCCAATTGTCCAGCTCCTTGCGGTTGAAATAGAGTTTTTTGCCGTTGGGCTTGTAGAATGGCACTATCCCTGTGCTGGTCATTTTGTAGAGGTGCGAATGTGATACCTCTAAATAAATGGCTGCTTCGATAAAGGATAGAACTTCTTTTTTGAGCATATTCTGCTCCTGTAGCATCTTTTCTATGCTATCCAGTTTCTCCAAAATTGTAGAGTCCATTTTATCAGACTTTTAATTCAATAAATGGACTTTAGCGCTAAAGTCATCATTGATTATCAATGACATTACGAATTTATGTCAAGGAAACTGGTAGTCTGACAAGTGGTAATTTGGTAAGATGTAAGTTACAGTATTACAGTAATGTAACTGCGGTAGTGGTAATTGTATTTGGCAAATTGACAGCAAATTACCGCAATTCTAACAACGGGGAATGTGGTCGAGCCAGTAGTCGCTTTCTATGAACTCTAAAAGTTCCTTCTGGTTGTTGTCCCAATTACGAAATTGCTTGTCAACGTTGGTACGATAGCGATGGTCTAAAAATTTTGTGATGTCACGATTTTTAACTTCAGTATTCCCTGGGAATACAAGTTTTCGGAAGTAGCCTTTTCTTATCAGCTGATGGTAGTATGCAGCTAAATATTTTTTCATTCCGTACTTATCGGTGAATTTATAATTGGAATCTATTAATTCTTTGTCATTTAGTTCTTCTTCCACCTGAGCAAAACGCGAAGAGTTCGAAATTAACTGATTGTACGACAAAATGTTTTTGCCTTTTTCCCTAATATCATCACGAATGGCCTTGAATGGTGTTTTATTTTCTTTTTGCTGCGGCTGTGCTGTTTGGTCGGTGTTGGGGTAGTTTTCTGCTTCAACTATGTATGCTTTTTCTGGTGCTGCTTCATTACAATATTTGTAATAGATTTCATCAGGAGTTAATGCATCTTCTTTTAGATACTCCTGATAAGAGTGTTGTATTTCCATAATCAGTCTTACTAAGTGATGTTTTAGTAAGTGGAGGATGTAAGACTCATCGGCAATAGTATTGCTGGTTGGCTCGCTTTTTTGTTTTAGGTCGAATTGCTCTGCTGTGTAGCCTCTTTCTTGAATTATCAGGTT
>CAZJDS010000368.1:1183-2375 GCA_964544795.1 uncultured Alkaliflexus sp.
GAAATCAACTTGGTCAATGCATAATGAACGAGATACGATTTTTCATTATCGTTCAATGCTCCTGAAACTTCCGAGTGAAAATGGTTTAAGTAGCTTGTGGCTTCATATTCAATAATTGCATGGTAATACTTGCGGATATTTGAAAGGGGTTTGATAAAATCGACTTCGTAATTGGGCTGATGGGTGTAATATTCCTTTTTGACTTCAAGTAGTAATTGCTTGAATTTAATATCAGATTGCTTTCCGAATGTCCATGGACGGCGATTTAAAAACAAGATGTCGTTGTATAATTCTAAGTTGTGGCTCATAGGTCAAGTTTTATACGGTTAGCAGCTTCTACTTTCTTTTGGTCGATAATCTTTGCATACACTTCTGTTGTTTTTAGACTTTTATGTCCCAAGAGTTTTGAAACCGTGTAGATGTCCGTTCCCAGGGATAATTGCAGCGTGGCATAAGTGTGCCTTGCACAGTGGAAAGTGATGTGTTTTTCAATTCCAGCGCGAATCATCCATTCACGGATTTTAGCGTTGTTGTAATCGCTGTATGTTAACCCCTGGAAGACTTTTTCGTTGCCTTCTTTTCTGTCACCCATAAAGTTTAAAGCATCATCAGCGATGGGTAAGGTTTCCTCACCTTTGGTCTTTTTCTGCTTAAATCGAATGTAGTAACCGTTCTCATTGGAATGTTGAATTTCAGACCAGGTTAATTTTTCAATGTCAGAAAAGCGAAGTCCTGTCAGTGTGCTGAATATAAAGGCGTTTTTAATTACCGCAATTTCACAATGAGCTTTTACGGCTCTTTTCAACTCATCAAGGGTTAGAAATTCTCGTTTGGTTTCAGCTTCTTTAATTCCGCCAATCTCTTCGGCTGGATTACGTAGAATGATGCCATCTTTAACTGCTTCCCTTAATGCAGCTCTTACTTTGTTAAAATAGGAAACACATGAATTTTTAGAAAGATTCTTGCCTTGTTTTGTTTTTGCATCATAAACAAAATAGTGTTTTAAATTTTCTAACCATTCTCGGTCGATATCTGAAAATCGGACATTGGACTTTTCCCAATTACGCAAATGTTTTAATGTACTCATCCAGTTTCCATAATTGCCATCCGAATCTCTTCGTTTCTCTGTCAGCAATTCAAAATAGATAAGAAATAATGAATTTATCTTTTCTGAATCTTCAAATCCGTAAAA
>CAZJDS010000369.1:0-2365 GCA_964544795.1 uncultured Alkaliflexus sp.
CGACGCTACGGGATTGGAGATTGTACGCAAATTTGGATATGAAGATTATAAAGGACGAATGAGCTAAAAAATGGAATTATTTACTTTATTCTTTACTTCTCTGATGGTTGCATTTTCAGGTGC
The DNA here is from genome assembly GCA_964544795.1 of uncultured Alkaliflexus sp. Classification (GTDB taxonomy): domain Bacteria; phylum Bacteroidota; class Bacteroidia; order Bacteroidales; family Marinilabiliaceae; genus CAZHHH01. The sequence continues at coordinate 124 of CAZJDS010000369.1, forward strand.
AATGATGCCTGGACCGCTACTCACAGTCACCATCACCGAAAGTTCGCATCGCGGCATGATAGCTGGCCCTATGCTCATTATAGGACATGGACTATTGGAGATTATTTTAATTTTTGGTCTCTTCTTCGGTTTGGCGCCAATTTTTAAACACGATACTTTCTTTTTGATTACGGCATTTGTTGGAAGCGCAATCATGATTTTAATGGCTTGGGGAATGCTCCGCTCCCTCCCCACTCTTTCAATCTCTATGAAACCTGAAGGCACTCGTAAAAACAATTTACTGGTGACAGGTGCTCTAATGAGTCTGGCCAATCCATATTGGATTATATGGTGGGCAACCATCGGCCTTGGGTACACCATTTATGCACAAAAATTCGGGATCGTTGGAATTGTTCTCTTCTTCGTAGGGCACATCATAGGTGATTTCATCTGGTATTCGGCCATCTCAACTGCCGTAAGCAAGGGCAGGAAACTGTTTACCGATAAAGTGTATAGAATACTAATTGGCGTTTGTGCGTTATTTTTATTGGCATTTTCAGTCTATTTAATATTTATGGCTGTTGCCAAACTATAAAAAATGGGCTCAACTATTACTTGCCATTTTCAATCAAACAGCCTTATCATCTAAAACGTTTTAATACAATGATTCAAACTTAACACCCATGCTGATTCAACATATATTTTTCTTACTTGTTCTATTATTCTCAAGCAGCTGTCACAGCCCAAGAAAAACGACAACAATTAAATCACAATACACCCCAATTAATACATTAACAAATATCCGTTGGGAACTGTTTCAGCCTGATAATGATGAAGTGGGCTCTTCCACCAATCAGAATAAAGTCCATCTAATACTGAACAGCACTGACAATAGCATCACGGGATTTTCAGGATGTAATCTGTTTTATGGATTCTACTCTGTGGAGAGCGAAAACAAAATAAGCTTTTTGCGCATTTCTACAAGCAACCTGAGTTGTGCAGATGAAGAATTGAACGAAGAGCAGTTCCTACAGAAGATAGAAACAACCACTCATTTCTCAATCAATCAAGAAACCCTTACTTTAAAAACCGAAGCAGGAAATTTGATTCTGTTTACCAAAGGTGTTAATTATCCAAACTCTATAGAAGAAAAATATTGGAAGATGAAAACAATGAATGGAAAAACGATAAAAATGAGTGAAGATCAAGAGCGTGAAATATTTTTTAGATTAAAAAGTGATGAGAATATTGCAGTTGGCTTTTCTGGATGCAATCATTTTGAAGGAGCGTACACTTTAGACGATTTAAACAAAATTAGTTTCGGTGCTATGAGCAGCACTAAGAGAGCTTGCCTCAATTTGAATATAAATGAAGCTGAAATTTTTCAAGTTTTTGAATTGACAGATAACTACCTGATAATTAATGACATCTTATTGTTAAGGGCAAAGAATGGTCAAACATTGGCTGAATTTGAAGCAATTTTCTTTAACTGATATTGCAAAGCTCTCTATACCAACTAAATACTTATAATCATTAACGAATAGAAAAGAATCAAAGACAATAAAAAAAGTCAAGCAAATATATTCTTTGTTAAATATCATCTTTTATTCTCAAGATACTTGCATATAAATAAAAAGCATCTTATATTTGTATTGGGTTAGGGTTAAGGTTAGGAAAGGGTTCGTCATTCTAAATGGCGGCCCTTTCTTTTTTTTGCTTCAAATTGGTCGCTTACTAAATTAACAAACACCTCATTTATAGCGTATTATAATCTTACAACCACCCTTTTCGCTTAAAGAAAATAATCATTCCAACTGCCACAGCTACCATCAAACCCAATGAAAAGGGATATCCCCACGACCAATTCAGTTCGGGCATATTCAAAAAGCCCGCAGCTGGATTAAAGTTCATACCATAAATCCCTGCTATAAAAGTAAGAGGGATAAAAATGGTGGACATAATGGTTAATACTTTCATCACCTCATTCATTCTATTGCTTAGCGACGACATATACATATCATAAAGACTAAAAACCATCTCTCGCTGATTTTCTATGCTATCAATCACCTGAACAATATGATCGTAGACATCTCGCAAAAAAACTTTAACATCAGAACTAATTAGTGGTGACTCATCACGAATCAAACTGTTAATACCATCTCGTAAGGACCACACGGATTTACGAAAGAAGATCAAGTCTCGTCGCATACTATGAATATTTTGCAACATCTCTGATTTTGGCCGATCAATCACCAACTCTTCC
>CAZJDS010000370.1:0-2361 GCA_964544795.1 uncultured Alkaliflexus sp.
ACTCTTGGAGAAATTTTCATTTTGACCGGATGAGAAGCATATTATCTGAAGATTTCCGGCAATTTCTTTCTTTATCTTTTGTTCGAATATTGATTGAAGAATAGTTGATTTTCCACTGCCGTTGGCTCCAATCAGTGTGGCTACCTTCTGAAAAGTTATTGTTTGATCTTCTCTACAGAGCACATTGGGTTTTAATGTTAGTTCCATTTCATGCCACCTGATACAATTGCTTCTGGAGTTCTTTAAACGCTTGCAGCAGGTTTATTGCTTTCCCTCCGAAAGCACCAGACACGTCTTTAGTAGTTCCTAAGCCTGAAAGTTCAACAAGAGTTGGCAACATTTCCCGAGACAACTCATCTGTACCTACCTGCTCATAACGATGGAGAACAAAATCCAAAAACTCTTTTGCTTCCTTACGAGGATAATGATCAAAGTATGCTTCATTTTTTCGAACTGCGTCAGCCCTTGTTTTTCGAGTTGCCATAGGTTGTTCAAAGGCTAAAAATGCCAGTAAATCAAACAAATCACACTCATCTGCCTCAAACATTTTTCTAAGAGTTGCCAACTGTTCTTTATCAAAGCCAAACTGTGATAACTGTTTTAACAGATCCTCTCTTTGATCTGGATCTGCCCACATATTTCTGAGATCTTCTACAGACTTAAAAAGCCCGATCTACGAATTCTTGAATAGAAAGTGGTCTGCCATGTTCATCGATGTAGCGAACCTCTACATCGATAACCTTTATTTCACGATTGCTACTGAGTTTTACCTTAAGTTTTGGTTTTTTAGGCTCACCATCAATTTCTGCTTCTTCATCTTCTTTTCCCTCATTGATTTCGGGATCAGGGCAGTATGGAGGTATGGGATCTTTAACACTATCAGGTTGCTCATCTGTAACATCTACAGGTTCACCATCCCAATCCTCATCATAAAATTTGTTGGTTGCTCCTCTAAAATCTATGATTGTAAAATAGTCTTTCCCATCAAAGACCCTGGTTCCTCTTCCAACAATCTGCTTAAACTCAACCATAGAACCTACTGTTCTATCTAAAACAATGTTGCGAACATTTCTCGCATCGACACCAGTTGTAAGCATTTGAGAAGATGTAAGTATTGTCGGAATATCTTTATCGTTATCCTGAAATTTTTCTAATAGTTCTCGCCCAGTCTTTCCTTCATCGCTGGTAACACGAACGCAATAGTATTTATCTTTAATCTGTTTATGGTTGTTTATCATATCACGCATGGTAAGTGCGTGATTTTGATTTTCACAGAAAATTATGGTTTTATCCATCGGAGCTATATGTTTCAGCAAAGATTGTGCAACGAGGTCTGTTCGCTCATCTACAATAATTTTTTTATCATAGTCCGTAACTTGATACACATCTCCATCAATTTCACCTTGGATAATCTGGTCTTCAGATGTTAATATCAATTCGTCAAGATTAGTCCTTATACGCTTTACTCGATAAGGGGTTAAAAAACCATCATTTATACCGTCTTTTAGCGAATAAACAAATACTGGTTTGCCAAAATAATTATATGTATCTACATTATCAGTTCTTTTTGGTGTGGCAGTTAAACCAAGATGAACAGCAGATTCAAAATGATCAAGAATAGCTCGCCAGCTTCCGTTCTCATTTGCCGACCCTCGATGACACTCATCAATCAATATTAGATCAAAAAAGTCTTTTGGATACTCGTTGTAATAACCACCAATATTTTCTTTCTCAGCTATAGCCTGATATATTGCAAAAAAGATATGGGCATTTGTAGGAACAACCCCATTGCGCTTTCGAATTTCTTCTCCATTAATTTTGACCAGATCTTTTTCGTAGGGGTTGAAGGTATTAATTGCCTGATCTGCTAAAATATTCCGGTCAGCTAAAAATAGAATACGTGGACGACGAGAGCCATAGGAATCAATATTCCACCTGGACTGAAAGAGTTTATGAACAATTTGAAATGCAATAAAGGTTTTCCCTGTTCCTGTTGCTAGTGTCAACAAAATTCGTTTTTCACCTTTTCCTATGGCATCCGTAGCTGAATGCACTGCAAGCTCTTGGTAGTATCTAGGTTTCATTGAACCATCAAGATGAAAAGGAGTATTTCTTAATTCTCTGGAAACATCAGTCCTTTCCCCTGAATAACGCATTTCTAACTCAGGTGGGGATGGATATTTTTCAATATATGAGCCTTGGCCTGTCGATAAGTCAAATTCATAAGTTTGTAAACCGTTGCTGGAATATACATAACGAACTTTGAGCTTCTCAGCATAATCTATTGCTTGCTGTAAACCTTTTGTTGGATGCTCATCTTTTTTCTTAGCTTCAATAATGGCAAGATAATGATTGTCTTTA
>CAZJDS010000371.1:0-2340 GCA_964544795.1 uncultured Alkaliflexus sp.
TAATTTTCTGCCACATCTGGCAAATCATAATTCACCACATAATCTACATCAGCAATGTCAATTCCTCTTGCACTCACATCTGTTGCAATAAGAACCTTGTTTATTCCTTCCCGAAAACGATGTAAAACTTTCGACCGATTCTGTTGTTCTTTACCACCATGAATGGCTTCTGAAGAAATTTCTACTCGCTCCAGTGCTTTAACAACTCGCTCCACTCGAACTTTGGTTCGGGCGAAAACAAGGATTTTGCTTTCGGGAAATTGTTTTATAATCCGCTCCAGAAAAAACCGTTTGTCGTCCATTTCCACAAACATTACAGAGTGATCGATATTTTTTGAAACAGGATCTTTGGGTGAAATTTGGATACGAACAGCTCTGCGCACCAAGCTATATGCTAAATCTTTAATGTTTTTATTAATAGTAGCTGAGAAAAAAAGAGTCTGCCTTTTTTTAGGTAGCTGATGAACCAGCTGATTCATATCGTGGAAAAATCCTAATTCAAGCATATGGTCGGCTTCATCCAAAATTAAAATTTCCACACCGTGTAACTTCAAAGGACCTTGGCTATATAGATCGAACAGCCGGCCAGGTGTTGCAACAACAATATCCACTCCCTTATTCAGTACATTAATCTGTGGATCCTGATCTACTCCACCAAACAGACCTAAAACTCGTAACTCCGTATCTTTTGTTAAGGAGTTAAATACCCCCGCCACCTGTATGGCCAACTCATGGGTGGGAACCATAACCAAACAACGAGGAATTACATTCTCCTTAAATTGTCGTCTAGTAGCCAATAATTGAATCACAGGAATAGCAAAAGCAGCCGTTTTCCCTGTTCCCGTCTGAGCAATGGCTAAAACGTCTTCTCCTTTTAAGATGGGCGGAATACTTTTGTATTGAATGTCTGTTGGACGTTTAAAACCCTGCACTGATAGATTCTTTTGTAACGGCTCTATGAAATTATATTGTGCGTATCGCATGTTTTTTAAAAATATAGTTCTTTTAAAAATAGTTTTGTTCAAATTGTTTATTCTTTTCTTTTTACTAGAGAAAACTTTTCATTGTAGCACCCCAACTTATTTAAGAAAATGGATATTACTAAAATGGGTCGAAATTAGGCAACTTACTAATAGTTGGATAACGAAAATTCGACAAATTATCAGAAATCTGAAAAATGACCCTCCATCTCTTGATTAAAATAATAAATTATATTATTTTCTATAAAGATAGGGCAAATTCAATTTTATTCCATTCACAATCACAGTGATATTTGAACACTCAACTTTTTTAGCTGTTATAGTAATAATTAATCATCCAAAATTATAAATTATGAAACAAACATTGATTTTTATTTTTGCACTTGCCCTTATTTTGGCATCATGTGCTACTCCTTCCAGCTCCAACAAGTCGAAGGAAAAGACCACTACTTCTCTCACCGAAGAGTACACACCCGTTGAACACCTTTTTGGCGAACTGGGATACTCTTATGACGCTTTGGAACCTTATATTGATGCTGAAACCATGGAACTACATTACAGCAAGCATCACCAAGGATATTATAATAATTTTATGGCAGCTGTAAAAGGAACTGAGATTGAGAATCAACCTATGGAGCTTATTTTTAAGCATATATCCTCACAGAGTGATTATGTGAGAAATAATGCTGGAGGTTATTATAATCACACCCTCTTCTGGGCTAACATGGTGCCTGAAGGATATAGTCAGCCCTCCGAAGAACTAAAGAAAGCTATCAATGACGCATTCGGTTCATTGGATAATTTCAAAAAAGAGTTTGGTGATAAAGCCAAAGGTGTTTTTGGAAGTGGATGGGCTTGGTTGGTCAAAAAAAATGATGGATCGTTGGTAGTTAGTTCTACTTCTAATCAGGATAATCCATTGATGGATATTGCAGAAGTGAAAGGAGTTCCTCTTTTGGCTCTGGATGTTTGGGAACATGCCTACTATCTAAAATATCAGAACAAACGCGCTGATTATGTAGATAATTTCTGGAAAATCGTTAATTGGGAAGAAGTAAATAGACGTTTCACAGGAGCTAATTGAGCGTTTTGCGAAGATCATGACTAAAAAAATAAAGTGCAGAAAGCAACCATTGTCTTTCTGCACTTTAAATTTCTCTTAGTTTATTAGCTATTTTATTCTATCTAAATAGAGCTTCCGCACATCATTCAGCGATTCTAAATCCAGGTTAGGATTGTAGATCCTTATCATATCCTGAATACCATAATTTACGTGAAAATGGCCCAATGCTGCATCAAAGGCTGATTTATCCCAATTGAACTTCACTTTTTTAGTTATATCTTCAAAGTATTTCCATCC
>CAZJDS010000372.1:0-2300 GCA_964544795.1 uncultured Alkaliflexus sp.
AGTATCGGCAGAACAAACATCAAAGTTTTTAATCTGACATAACTCCCGGCGCAGGTGTTCGGTGATGTCCTCGGCACATTCTCCGCCGCAAAGGGTCATCAACAGATACGACCGAAAAAAGATCACTGTAACGATATTGGGCTCTAACACCCCGGCTGCCAAGCATTTGGTCAATAGTATCAAGAACTTGTGTGTTACCAATTATTGAATCTGCGAAATTTATTCCACCAAATGAGTTGATTTTTGAAGTAGAATATGTAACTTTCATCCCGGTATGGTATTTTTCACCTAAATAAGTGAAAAATATTTAATCGGGCAAGCCTTGTATGCATTGATTTTACAGAGTTTCCCGATTTTTTAACATCCGCACGTGCGGATTTGAGGTAATACATGATTTTTGCGCCATGCAATATTACGCATCTATTTCCTCCTGTAATGCAAATTTGACGGGCTGGGGTCAGGAGCTCTGTATTATCAAAATGATTTATTGCAGAGCAAAACCGCTCTCACAAACTGCTCGCGCCTCATTATAAAAAGGCGGATAATGAAAAGCGGGCATTGGTGAAAAAAATCATCAATACCCCAATTGATTTAATGCCTGATTACCAAGCAAACAAACTTTACATAGCCCTTTCATTACCAACCCCAAAAGGCAACCGAGCAATAGGTGAAATAGTGAAAACACTAAACGATTCCAAGACAAAATACCCGGGCACAGATCTGGTGCTTTACTATAAAACCACGACATCCAAATTTACGTAGAATCGGGAGCTCTGAATTTTAAAAATTTATGCTGTGTATGGTTCCCTTGATTCACGGTGAAAAAATTGATTAATTAATTCAGGGTAATTAATAATTTTTCTGTTAACGGGATCCCAGATGACTTTATCTTTGCCTGAACGTATCAGGACATTTCCCATATGACTTATGCAATCAGAAAGAATAGCCTCATCAAGAGGATTAATTTCTTCTCTCTCACCTTTTATGGTTTTTATGAAATTCAATCCATGAAGATTGTTTTCTCCATACACTGCTACATTTAAATCTTTATCAAGTTTTGGGATATTTGATGCTGCTGCTCCTCTTCCAAGGCTGATCCACCCTTTATTTCCATAGAAAGTAGTGCCATTAGAACTCTTTTTAAGCTTTTGATCCATCTCTCCAGCAAAATTATCACTCACAAAGTTTATTATTAAGCCATTATTATATTTTAGATTCAGATTCCAATGAAGTATTGTGTCAAAAAACGAATCTTCTGGGAAAAGACATCCGGAACCAGTAATGGTGCAGATATCTTTCATTTTTTCTTTTGCTCCCCATACAGCTATATCCAAAGGATGGGCTCCCCAACTTGATATCATCCCAAGACAATAATCATAAAGATTCCATATTCCAGTATTTGCAACTCTTGCTTCGCAATATGGTTTTATCGGTGCCGGGCCCAACCACCTGTCATAGTCAAGCCCGGTAGGGGGATTTTTACTGATTATCGACCCTTTTACCTGACCTATTGATTTACCGCCTGCACTAGGTGCCCAAACATCAATTGTATGTATTTCTCCTATTTCTCCCGATTTAACCATCTGTACGCCTTTTTCTACATGACCAAGTGATCGTTGTTGGGTTCCATATTGGAATACAAGGTTTTTTCTTTTTAACTCTATTTCCAGTTTTAGCATATCATCCAAACTCAGACCAAGTGGTTTTTCAAGATAAATATGTTTGCTAGCCCGAATTGACTTTATTGCCATTGTTAAATGCCAGTAATCTGCGGTCGAAACATGAACGGCATCAATATCATCTCTAGCCAGTATCTCTTCATAATCAAGATAGGGAATGCATTCAATATTTTGCTGATACTTTTCTTTGTAGAAAGCTGAAATATGTTTGGATAGGTTTTCCCTGCGTGCGGCAAACACATCGCAGGTCGCCAAAGATACAGAATCAGCAATATTTAGAAAATAATTTTTTGTGACTGAAGTTCCTCTTGACCCAGCTCCAATATGTGCTAACTGAATACGCTCATTTGCTTTTTTTGAACAAAATGTTAATATCGTGGGGACAGCTATAGTACCTGCCGTTGCAAAAATTGTTTGTCTTATAAATTCCCTTCTTTTTGAATTATTTGATTTTGATTCCATGATTATTATTTTTGCTGCTAAAATAGTGAAATTTATTCAAATTTGTCCTTAATCACTCAAGTTTCCTTGTTGATAACTATTTGAAAGCTAAAAATATATAAAATCACTACTGACCGGATAAAATTTCAGTAAAAATGGGGCTACTCCCGCAAGGTTTCG
>CAZJDS010000373.1:0-2296 GCA_964544795.1 uncultured Alkaliflexus sp.
GCATACCCACAGACAGCTTCAACTCTGTAGTAAAACGGAAATAGGTTAAATAGGAGTCTATTCCTGCACCCAGCTCCAAATAAGTGTCAAATGAATTGAGATAGATACCATCCTTTTTAGATTTAGCCAAATCAAAGCGTGGATTGACACCTCCTATAAAAAAGGGCTTGGCATTAGTCATCCTATTTCCACTATATTTCAAAAGAATGGGAAACTCTAAGTAGGTTGACTTCACATCTAAAGGTCGATCATCTCTTACTCCTCGGGAATATACAAATAACAAATCACGTTGTCCAAAGCTAATTCCAGGCAATACCCTAAGGCTAAGCCTCTTATTGAGACGTAAATTGGAAACCATTCCTAAATTAAGACCTGGAGTTAAGTTTGTCACTTCGGCATAACGAGCTTCTTCACCTTCTAAGTCGGCTGGATCCTTATGCTTCACATGAAAATCCATCATGTTAAAACCAATATAAAAACCAAAGTAGAGTCGCTTAGAATCAAAAGAGGGCAAATTCAAAGCACGCGTTTGACTGGGTTGACCCATCACCAAAGTTCCAAAACACAAAAAGAATAGTAGAAACAGGTGCTTCATAAAATATGATTCTGAATAAATAAGAGATCAATTGGTAAGAAAACGGCTTTGTAAGAAAATTATTGCATGGGCTTTTCGGCCACATAGATGGTGGCAATGCCAAAAGTCTGTTTTATTCTTCTAATAGGATTCATTCCTACCTTAATCAATTCCGCATCAAAAAACTCCCCTTCAGGAAACTTTGAAACAGAAGCGGGAAGATAAGAGTAAGCTTCCTTATCATGAGAGATTAGTCCACCCCACCATGGGAGAATTTTCGTGAAATAAAAACGATACAAATCCTTCATAGGAAAAGAGGAAGGCTTTGACAATTCCAAAACGATCATTTTCCCACCTGGTTGTAGCACTCGAGCCATCTCTTTAAGACCAGCATTTAAGTTGCCAAAATTTCGAACGCCAAAAGCAACAGTCACCACATCAAAAGAGGCGTCGCCAAAAGGTAGGTTTTCGGAATCTCCTTCTTTTAAAAGAACTTTATGTTGAAGTTGATTTTTAAGCACTTTCTGCTTTGCCAACTCTAACATTCCCGTAGAGATATCAACACCATAGACTGTATTCAATCGCACTTTTTTAGCCATAGCTATAGCCAAGTCGCCTGTTCCCGTTGCCACATCCAACACATTAGGAAACTTATAGCCTTGAACGATCTTTACTACCCTTCTGCGCCAAATTTTATCTACCCGAAAAGAGAGCCAACTATTGAGTCTGTCGTAGCTGGGTGCAATCCGGTTAAACATTTCGGTTACCTGCTCCTTCTTGGAGCCATCGTTATTTGAATATGGTTTTACAATCATGTTTATTTTTTATAATCAATAGTATAAGAAAAAAACTCAACTACTTATGCTTTCCCTTCCACCCACAGTTTTAAAGTTTTCTCAAAAGTCCTCTTCATATCTTCAACAAATCCATAGGACTCATCATCAATACGAATCTCTCCTTTGGTTACATGGCCTAATATGGAAAAAGAGAAATCTTGCGCCACCATAAAATCAATAAAAGCATCTTGCTTTTCAGCAGCCACTGTTACAACGACACGACTTTGGGATTCTCCAAATAAGAAAGCATCTTTTCGAATTTCAGCATCGGTAGTAACATCAAACCCAAATTCCAGAGGGACTGCACACTCCAACAAGGTGAAAAACAATCCTCCGTTGGAAATGTCGTGTACTGAACGAACCAGTTTTTCTTCTATTACTTTTGATACAACTTGATGAAGTTCTTTCTCCTCTTCGGCATCATAATAAGGAGGCAATGATTTATTAACACCATGTATTTTTCGAAGGTATTCTGAGCCATTTATGTCGTCGCGCGATTTCCCAATAAGAAATATCATATCTCCCTTATGGCGGAATGACAATGTGGTGTGCATGGAAGAGTCTTTCAATATACCCACCATCCCGATTATGGGGGAAGGGGTAATGGGAAGAACAACGCCTTCTTCAGATCTCTGATTGTAAAAACTAACATTTCCACTAATTACAGGCACGCCAAAATGCTCACACGCTTGTGCAACGCCTTTAACAGAAGCCACAAATTCACCATAAGCTTTTGGATCGTTTGGATTACCGAAATTAAGGCAATCAGATACTGCCAGTGGAGTAGCACCTGCACAAACAATGTTTCGAGTCGCCTCAGCCACTGCAATTTGCGCACCTATAAATGGATCGGTGGTCATATACCCAGGATTACAATCCATAGTTG
>CAZJDS010000374.1:0-2295 GCA_964544795.1 uncultured Alkaliflexus sp.
AGTAATTTGATATAGATCGGTAAGAAGTCCAGAAGTTTGCATATTGTATTTACTTGAGAGGTTCGGTGGATAATTGTGGAGCCCATTCATTGAAAGAAACAATCAAAGAAGGGTTTCGTTTAAAATAGATTGTTAACTACTATAATATAATGAAATAGTGTTAATTTACTAAATTCTTGGAAGCAACCTTACTTCTTGAAGTTAAATTTTTAAAAATAATAATAGTGCTGTAGGATTGACGCCTATGAATCAGTTATAGTACATTCTAATTTTAGAATAAAAGTCGATAGAAGCTCTCTGAATCATTTATGGATTCCCAAAAATGTTAAGTAGAGTGTATTACTGGAGAACTTACTACCCAATTTTTAAGCCAATCATTTCTTTATTCTATTGAGTGTTAAAAAAAAATAAAAGAGTATATTGCAATCAACTATATCGTTAATCTTTAAGAACTTCATTATGAATCTTAAAAAATCATTGCTTTTTTGTATTGCTATTTCAGCAACTGTTTCTTTTTCGGCTCAGGTGTGGAACCCCAATATAGATGCAAATACCTATAAAAATCCAATTGTTTTTGCTGATTACTCTGATCCTGACGTTATCCGAGTGGACGATGACTTTTATATGGTCGCATCAAGTTTCAACTGTATGCCTGGTATCCCAATACTCCACTCCAAGGATCTGGTGAATTGGACCATTGTTAATCATGTGTATAACGCGCTCCCGTTGGAAAAATTTGACAGACCACAGCATGGACGTGGTGCATGGGCTCCAGCAATACGGGAGAATAATGGTAGGTTCTATGTCTATTTCTGCACGCCTGATGATGGGTTGTTTATGGCAGAAACCGACGATATACTTGGAGAGTGGGATCTTCATTGGGTTGAAAAGGTAGCCAATTGGGAAGATCCTTGTCCTCTTTGGGATGAAGATGGAAATGCTTATCTGGTACGAAGTAAAGTTTGTGGCGACGAATTATACATTCACAAGATGAGTAGTGATGGTAGGCGTTTGTTAGACAACGGGAAGTTGGTCTATAAGGACCTCGAAACCAATCCCACCATAGAAGGACCAAAATTTCTAAAAAAAGACGGATACTACTACATCTTAGCACCTGCTGGTGGCGTTCCTGTTGGATGGCAAACCGTGTTACGATCAAAAAACATATATGGTCCCTATGAAGAAAAAGTGGTTCTGCATAAAGGAGATACCGAAATCAATGGCCCTCACCAAGGTGGACTAATTGAGCTGAAGTCGGGAGATTGGTGGTTTATACATTTTCAGAGTAGAGATTATTTAGGTCGAATAGTTCATCTGCAGCCTGTAACTTGGAAAGATGGGTGGCCTTTGATGGGTGAAAAAATCAACAATGACGGCATTGGGCAGCCAGTGATGACTTACCAAAAACCTATTGTTGATAAAACCGCCAAAGAAATGGTTCCTCAAACATCGGATGAATTTAACACTGATCAATTAGGGTTGCAATGGCAATGGCAAGCCAATCCAAAAAAAGATTGGTATTCTATGAATACTCAGAAAGGAGCCATCCAATTGAAATCGGTAAAGAATTATACCCAGAATGGAAATTTTTGGTTTGTACCGAATCTATTACTTCAGAAGTTTCCTGCACCTTCATTTACGGTTACAACCAAAATAAGCTTTCATCCACAACTGGAAGGTGAAAAAGCAGGTCTTGCCGTGATGGGAAAGCAATGGGCTTACATTTCTTTTATAAATGCGGAGGATGGAATAAAACTTGGACTATTCCAAGGAGACTACGTTCAGTGTGAGGATTTGACAAAAGAGATTGCCTCAGTTCCTTTAGATGTACAAAGCTGCTATTTGAGGGTTGAAGTAATTGAGGGTTTGTGCAAATTTAGTTACAGTCTTGACAACAATGAGTTTATATCGTTGGGTGCTGATTATCAATTTAAAAGTATCCCAGGATTATGGATCGGTGCCAAGGTCGGAATTTTTAGTATAAATCCAAACATCCAAGAAAGCGAAGGATTTGCTGAGTTTAGTTGGTTTAGAGTGGAATAATCGTGTTTAAACTCTAATTGGCGTTAATTAATATAACACGAAACCAAATTAGTAGGATGGCTTTAAATAGCAAAGTCAGCAAGATTGTACTTCACGCTTGCTGACTTTTAATTTTATTAGGCTAAACATTTCTAAAAGCAATTGGCTTAATTTTTCAATTTCAGAAGTGAACTTTTTACGTATTCTAAAAGTTGCCCGAACCATTTTTTATTAAAAACCTGATCCAATAATGATACTTTATAAATTTGACGT
>CAZJDS010000375.1:0-2273 GCA_964544795.1 uncultured Alkaliflexus sp.
ACCAGCCAAACTTTACTATATTTGCGCTTTGTTTTCATAATTTGTTATTTATTATTCAGAAAAACAGAAAAATTTAATGATCCTGTCGATTTAGTAATAAAAAATTATTTCTAACTAAATGTTTTTTACCCAACATTAAGTAACTCTTTTAACCATTTAGAAGATTCATTAATTCTATTAACATATACAGTAAACGGATAACAATTTAATGAAAAAAGAGACAGGAGATCTTATTCAGCTTCATTTTATCGTATTTATCTACGGTTTTACAGCTATTTTAGGAAGATTGATCAATTTAGACGCCATTCAGTTGGTTTGGTATCGAATGATTATAGCATTTATCTCATTGGGTGCTATGCTTCTCATCTTTAAAATGCCGATAAAAGTATCTAAAAAAGACTTGCTCAAACTTATTGGTGTTGGATTTATTGTGGCCATGCATTGGTTACCTTTTTTCATGCCATTAAAATATCCACCATCTCCATTGCTTTGGGCTGTCTTGCTACTACCACCCTGTTCACCAGCATATTGGAGCCGATCCTTTTAAAGCGACCATTTTCTGGTTTAGAAGTAGTGATAGGCGTTCTCATCATCATTGGCTTATATATTGTTTTACAGTTTGAGCCCGATCACTTTTGGGGAATCGTTACAGGAATTACTTCTGCGTTTTTAGTGGCACTATTCACCGTTTTGAACAAACGATTGATCAGCAAAATGCATCCAACCACCATCAGCTTTTACGAGATGGGCGGCGGATTTTTAGCCATTACCATCTATTTGTGGGCAACAAATACTTTCTCTACTGGATTGACAATTCCAACCAGCTCAGATTGGTTTTACCTACTGTTGTTGGGAGTTGTATGCACAGCCTATGCATTTATGGCCAGCGTGAAAGTGATGCAATCTCTTTCGGCCTACATAGTGGTATTGACTACAAACCTGGAGCCTCTTTATGGGATTATTATGGCTTATATCTTCTTTGGTGAATCGGAGCGTATGTCCAGCGGCTTCTATTTGGGAACTCTCCTGATCTTAGGATCTGTTCTCCTCTATCCTATGATAAAAAGGAAACGAAAAAGAGTTATTAAGTCATGATACATTCAGTCCACAATAGCCGATAAGATACTACTCCCTCTGCTCACTGGCTTCATGAAGTTGCTTCAAAGCGGTTTCAATAGTGGCTCTTGGACTGGCAACATTGAGACGCATAAAGCCTTCTCCTTCTCTACCAAAAGAACGACCGTCATTCAGCCCCAAACCTGCATTTTTACTCATAAACTGGCGAAGATCTGTGGATCGCATGCCCCATGCTCTAAAATCCAACCACAATAGATAGGTGGCTTCTGGCATGACCAGCTTGACTTCGGGTAGATGCGATTTTAGAAATTCATCCACAAATTGAATATTGCCCTCAAGGTAATTTATCAACGCATCCAACCAATCTTCAGAATGATTATAGGCAGCTTCCAATGCTAAGGGGCCGAAAGTATTCCCCATATTAAGGTGCAATCCAAAGATCTGCGCCCGCATGGCTTTTAGCAACTCATTATTTGAGACAATAATGTATGCAGTACTCAAACCTGCTAAGTTAAAAGTTTTACTTGGCGCCATGCAGGTTATCGTAATTTCAGCAATTTCTTCAGAAATTGAGGCCATGGGAATGTGCTTGTTCTCAAATAGCACCAAATCACAATGAATCTCATCAGAAACAATAATTACATTGTGCCGGAGACATATCTCCCCCATCTTTCTCAATTCATCTTCACGCCAAACACGCCCAACTGGATTGTGTGGATGACACAAAAGAAAAAGTTTGTTATTCGGATCAGCGGCAAGTTCTTCAAAATGGTCAAAATCGATTTCATAGCCATTATCCGTTTCCACCAGACTGTTTTCCACTACTTTTCGATTCAAATCTTTCACCACACCAAAAAAAGGTGGATAAACAGGAGGCTGAATAATCACCCCTTCTCCAGGCTGCGTAAAAGCCTGTACTGCTAACCCCAGACTGGGTACCACTCCTGGTGAGAATTCAATCCAGCTGTTTTCAATCTGCCAATTGTATCTTTTGCTCTGCCAATTTCTGATGGAATCAAAAAAATCTGTGGGTCGAACAGTATAACCATAGATAGGATGACCAACTCTATCCTTCAAAGCCTTTTGCACTGCGGGAGGAGCAGCAAAATCCATATCGGCGACCCAGAGAGGCAACACATCCTCGCGATCAAAAAGCATTTTACGTCTCTCTAATTTTAAAGCACGGGTATTTTCTC
>CAZJDS010000376.1:0-1614 GCA_964544795.1 uncultured Alkaliflexus sp.
TTTCCTTGAATATCCCAAAGATTCTTATATAATCCTGGTTTTTTAATCAATGAATCGTGAGTACCAATACTTTCTACAGTTTTATTGTTAATAACAATAATCAAATCAGCATCTTTAGCTGTAGTTATACGGTGAGTAATAATAATATTAGTAGATTGATGTTTATCATTTTTTAAGGATTCTCTTATTAAAGAGTCTGTTTTATTATCCACGGCTGATAAAGCATCATCAAAAATTAAAATAGGTTTTTTAGATATTAAAGCTCTTGCAATTGCAACCCTTTGTTTTTGGCCACCGGAAAGAGTAGTTCCTTTTTCTCCAACCTTAGTATCATAACCATCTCTAAAAGTAAATATATCTTTTTCTAAGGCAGCCAATTTAGAAGCTCTTAGTATTTCATCTTTATAGGCTATCTTGTTAGCAATTGAGATATTTTCATATACTGTTTTAGAATATAAAAATGGGTTTTGTAAAACCGAACCAATGTTTCTTCTTATATGTTCTTTTTTAATATCTTTTAATTTAACACCATCGATTAAAATACTACCTTCATAATCATACATCTTCATTAAGATGTTAGTTAAAGTCGATTTACCACTTCCAGTTTTTCCAACAACTGCAACATTAATACCAGATTTTATTTCAAATGATAAATTGTTAAGTAAATATTCCCGATCATCCTCAAACTTAAATGACACATCTTTAAAAGTAATTTTTCCTTTAATCTCAGGAGTCAATATACCATCGTTTATAAATTCACTTTTCTCATTAAATATAGCATCTATTCTACCGATTGCTACGATGGCTTTAGAAAATTCATTTATAAGTCTTCCTAAGCCTCTAATTGGCCAAATAAGCATACCAACTAACATTAAAGCTGCGACCACAGAAGGACCATCCATTGTTCCTATTTTGACAAAATATATCGCTAGTACCGTGACTAATGCATATTCAATCATTGAGATAATATCCATCAAACTCCAATAAAGAGCTACTATTTTATTAGCTTCTATTTTTTTATTTCGGTAAATTGAATTTTGTTTAGTCATTTTTTCTATTTCATATGATTCGTTACTAAATGATTTAACTACTTTATGGTTATTAATATTTTCTTGAACAACTGTAATCATATTTGATTCTTCATCTTCTACTTCATTAAATATTTTTTCAATTTTAATAAAATAAATTATTGAAGACACTGCATATATAGGAATTATTGCTAAAGAAATCCACATGATTTCTTGATTGACATAATACATTTGATAAACACCTGAAAATAAAGAAGCCAATAGTCCTATTAATTGCATAAATTGTAAAACAATAAAACCTGTGATTGTTTCAACATCTGAAGTAACCCTTTGAATTAAATCACCACTATCAACATTTTTATGATAACTATAGCTTAGATTTTGAATATGCTCATATAAATCCATTCTTAGTTTATACGATATTTTCTCTTGAGTTTTCCCTCTTAAATGTATTTCAAAATACATCAAAGTAAAACGAAACCCTTGATAAATGACTAATGTTAAACCAACATAAAGTGCCATTTGTAAAATATTAGGTGCAGAGTCAAAAAAACTTATTATAAAGTTTGGTAAATTTATATCTTTA
>CAZJDS010000376.1:1624-2252 GCA_964544795.1 uncultured Alkaliflexus sp.
AATTAAATATTGAGTAAATAATGGTACATAAGAATATGAAAAACGATGAAAAACAACCAATAAACTCAATGCTATAAAGGCTATATAATGTGATTTAGTTAATTTAAATAATGATTTTAACCTCATATTTACTCCCTGTTTAATAATCTCGCCAAGTAATATTTTATCACATTATATAGCCAACTAGTTCATTAATAAGAATTTAAATCATTCTTTATATCATTTACTAATATAGCAAAATTAGTTGCATCTTTATAAAATCCATTTTTCTTTAAAACTTTTAAGCTTTCATTATATAAAAACTCTAACTCTATTTTTGTTTCAGGTAGTTCTTTTGATTTAATTAATTGATTTCTTAAATAATCTAAAAGTACATCTTCAGTTTTAAAATTCTTTATATTTAAAAATTCAAATACTAAATTATAAATGATATTACTAGTATTAATTTTATTTTTTAACAATTGTTTTATTTCTGAATGTTCGCCTTTTTTATTTAAAATATATATATACAACATATAATAATCATTATTTTCTTTATAAAAGTTTTCCATAATAGCTTTTGCTTCATCGTATTTTCCATTAATATAATGATTTAATGCAAAAACATAATTCTTTTCATTTTCATGAA
>CAZJDS010000377.1:0-2241 GCA_964544795.1 uncultured Alkaliflexus sp.
ATCTTAAATTTGGCTATGGCACGATCTTAAATTTGTTGGATACTAGAATTGTTGACAACGAATCTTCGCACGCTGCATACTCCTTATCCAAGAAGGCATTGATGCATGCAACCACCATGGCTGCTTTGGAGTGGGCACCTTCTGTTAGGGTAAATGGAGTAGCGCCTGGTCCTGTTTTACCTCCTCCGGGAAAGGATGAGACGCACTTACGTGAAGTGATTGAGTCCACTCCCTTACAAAAAAGAGTAGAACTTGACAATTTGGTGGAAAGTGCTTATTTTCTAATTATCAATGATGCAATTACTGGACAAATTATATTTTGTGATTCAGGTGCACATTTAAAATAAGAATATGGCAACAATTTTTATAAGAGACTTATTGTTACGGACTGAAGTTGGATTCAACGAGCATGAGTTGGGTAAAAAACAGGATTTGCTGCTGAACATAACAATTCATTATGAGTTGGAAGGAGAACAGATAAGTGATGATCCTATAGGTGCTCTTGATTATCGTTCGATTTGTAAAACTATTGTGGATATGGTAGAAGAGCATCGTTACAATTTGCTTGAGACTGTTGCAGATAAAGTGGTTAAATATCTAATGAGTATAGAACGGATTCAGAAGGTTGAAGTAACTGTGGATAAGCCACATGCTCTAAGGTTTTCTCGTAGCGTTGCTTTATCTCTTAGTGAGGAGAGAAAATAGTTTATTTTAGAGGGGTATTGTTCTTAATCATATATTTTAATGGAAGAGAACTGCGTGATCATAGGGATGGGATCAAATATTGATCCTTACGTTAATTTTTCGGAAGCCATACGTCGGTTGCGCAAGTTGTTTACAGTTTGTGCTCTCTCTCCCGTACGATTGACCAAACCTATCGGTATAATTGATCAGCCAGATTTTATAAATAGTGCATTGTTGCTCAAAACTTCTATGAATCAGGAGGATGTTGAGTTGATTATGAAAAAAATTGAAGATGATATGGGGAGAGATCGTACAGCACCAAAATTTGGACCACGGAATATTGATTTGGATGTAGTTATTTGGAACGGTACTGTGGTAGATGATGATTATTATCAGCGAGATTTTTTGCAAGAAGCTGTTGAAGAGTTGAAAGAACAATCATATTAACCATTATTTCTTCACCACTCTGTATAGACGATAGTAGCACCAATATATTCTGACAGTTTGTTTTTGATAATTGCACCGTAATCCTTTTCTCTGAATCAAATATTGTTAATAATCTCTTCTTGCCTAACGTCCTGAAGCTCGTCCTAAGGCATCCGGGCCAAACTTCTTTCTAATTTTGTCCATAGCTTGGTAGAGATTTATCTGTTCTGGTGTATCCTCAAAAAGGCTCAATTGTTGGGTGCCAGAAACCAGATGGCTTAACCGCACACCTATAAGTCGAACCTTTCCCTTTGGTTTGTATAGCTTGACAAGAAGTTCTTTTGCTTCTTCAATAAGCACATGGTCAAATGAGGTGTATGGTATGCGTTTTTGCATAGTTTGCGTATTGAAGTCGGAATACTTTATTTTAACCGCAATACATGCAGTCAACTTATTGGAACTTCGTAATTCATAAGCTAACTTTTCTGTAATACCTACAATCCATTCGTTTAGCAATTTCATGTCTGCTGTGTCGGTTTCAAAAGTTTCTTCCGATCCTAAGGATTTCCGTTCGTTAAACTGCTCCACAGGCGAATTGTCAATACCATTGGCTTTTTGCCATAAACTAATCCCATTTTTACCCAACACTCTCTCCAACAACTCTGGTGAGGTTTGGCTGAGTGTTTTAATTTTTTCAATACCCATAGAACTGAGTAGTTCATAAGTCTTGGGTCCCAGCATGGGGATTTTTTTAATTGAGAGAGGATTTAGGAACGTCTGCACTCTTTCTTTTTCTACGTAAAGCTCACGAGAAATGCTGCTTTTAGCTTCTCCAGTAGCGATTTTCGCAACCGTTTTATTTACTGAAAGTCCGAAAGAGATGGGTAAGCCAGTCTCTTTTACAATGGTTTGTCGTAATTCTTGACTGAATTTGAATGCGCCAAAAAAGCGATCCATTCCAGTTAAATCGATATAATGCTCATCAATGGAAGCTTTTTCATAAACGGGAACTTTATCGGCTATAATATTGGTGACTAAGCTGGAGTATTTACTGTAAATTCCCATTTCTCCACGAATAAATACAGCATCTGGACACAGCTGTCTTGCCTGTTTCATGGGCATAGCCGAATG
>CAZJDS010000378.1:0-2233 GCA_964544795.1 uncultured Alkaliflexus sp.
ATTCGCAGACAGGCAGTTACAAGCAAACTGCTATTTGGAGGTCATCTCTTCGAAAAAGAGAAAAGTGTATTGAGGTATTGGGGATTGGTCGACTTCAATGCAATTACATTCAACGCTGTGGATGGTTGGAAATACTACCAGAGATTAAGATTGCAGCTTAACCCAGATTCTCTTTACAGGCTTACATTGAATGTTAGAGGCGGATATGCTTTTAACCGAAAAACCTTTGAAGGGTCTCTTTCTATGCAACAAAACTATGCCCCAAAAAGGAGGGGTGTATTTTCGTTTTCCGCAGGATCTGGAAGTAATGATTTCAAAAGGAATCTACGTATGATGGACTGGCAGGAAATGATCTCTTCATTGCTCTTTAAAGAGAACTACACACGTTGGTACAACGACAACTTCGTTTCTGCATACAACAGAATAGACATTACTAATGGATTGGTTTTAGGCGTAGAAGCTTCCTATCATGATTATTCAAAATTGAATAATCACACCAACTTCTCTTTTTTTAAACGAAACCATGATTATCAACCCAACGATGTAGTCGCTCACTGGAGTGACAACAACAACTATTTTAAAAATCAAACAGCCTTCATTACAGAGGCAACAATCGAATATACACCTGAACATTATTATAGGATAAGAGATGGGCGTAAAAGAATGCTCTATTCTGACTATCCTACATTCAGAGGTCATGTAGAGTACGCATCAGGTTGGTTCGATACAGACAACGATTATTTACTATTGGAGGCAGAAGTTTATAAAAAAGCAAGAACCTCATTCATGCCCACCTTCTCATGGAAAGTAGGTGCAGGAAAGTTTTTAAGAAATCGACAAATTCACTTTTCTCGTTTTAAACATTTTAAAGGATCGGATTCGCCACTCTTTTTCGGGAATCCCACCGATCAATTTGTGATGAATGGATATTACTCCACTTCAACACGCGAATGGTACATAACAGGACAAGCCACCTACTCTTCACCTTGGTTGATGTTGAAAAACCTACCTGTTATTAGTGAAACTATTTGGAACGAAAACTTACATGTGAGTTATCTTCACACTCCCCAAAATCCGCACTATGTGCAATTGGGTTATAGCATCAATCGGATCTATATCTTTTTTGATGTGGGTGTTTTTGTCGGTTTTTCGGATGGAAAATATGCACATTGGGGACCACGAATTTCTGTGGATTGGTAAATAATATTTTTTAAGCAATACAAAATTAGAACCTTGAAAAAGTAGTATAAGATGGTTATTCATTCAATCACAAAGCATTAATATTGATGTTCACTTCGATTATCGAAGAATGCGACAAACTCAATAATATTGTCTTTGATTTGATATACTAAAGAAGTTTGAGGCGTAATAACGCAACGCCTCAGACTTTTTTGTATGTTAGAAGGGGGACAAAGACGTTTTTGTGTTTTTAGTTTTTCAATAAGGCTTTCAACTTTGGCTTCAAACTCTTCAGCTTCTTTAACAGTCCTCCGTTCAATAGTTAGAGAGAGTGTATTCAATTATGACTCTTCTGTTAATGGAGACCAAATAATATCGCATTTCTTTATTTTCCGTCAAGCAATTTATCTGCCTTACGTTTTACCTTCTCATGAGGAATACCTTCGCCATTTTCAAGCTGTTGCAAGCCAATATTAATAATTTCTTTCTCTTGAGAAGAAATAGTATCCCACCAATCAACATTTTCACCTTTCAGCGTTAAAAAATAAGCTCGAACTTTATTAAGAACATTTTCATCGTCGGTCTCAACAATAAGCTTATGTAAATAATTTTTTATCTCAGCAGTAGTTATATTCATCAGAACAAGTTTTTAAATATCATAAGCATCTTTGGCTTTATAGGTTCTATAAAGAGTAACCTCAAGAGCAAATAAAAATACAAAACATAATTGCATTAATCAAACTATAAAAATCATGTTTAGAAATACTGTTGCTTTTAGCTGACACCTATTGATTGCTTCTGTTTTTGGCTATTCATGTTTGATCCTTTCAGCATCATTTTCTCACTCATTTTATAGACACTTCGTGTTTACAGCCCATCAAATCTAAGTAAAAGAACTTCAAAACAGTTCCTCTTCTCATCTGACGCTAAGTCTCTTATTTTTTCTTATTTTTGCACCTTGGTAAAAGAGTGCCTGATTGATTGGGCTTATTTTACCTGCAAAAAAGTTAAATTTCTGAATTGCGAAAAATTATATCATGGAAATAGCAAGTAA
>CAZJDS010000379.1:0-2207 GCA_964544795.1 uncultured Alkaliflexus sp.
CCTCCTGATACATACGAAGTATAATTTGAGGCACAATCACTCCCATCAATCGAGAA
Source organism: uncultured Alkaliflexus sp. (assembly GCA_964544795.1). GTDB lineage: Bacteria > Bacteroidota > Bacteroidia > Bacteroidales > Marinilabiliaceae > CAZHHH01. The sequence continues at coordinate 57 of CAZJDS010000379.1, forward strand.
TTCTTGCTTTGACGAAGATAAAACTCAGGATTAACATTCGCTTCAAACCAAAGATCTTCTATGTTACCAACATCCGTTGGAAAAGTAACATAACTGTTCCCTTCATTGATTTGAGAAATGGCAGACAATTCTATGGCAGGAATCGTTTCCTCAATCTGCCCTTCTCCCAAATCGAGGAGAAAAAATAAAACAACAATTATAAATAACAGTTTTTTCATGACAAATGGTTATCGTTCTAATCCTTTTGCAGTTTGAGTGCACCAAATTTCCGAATCATCTCATTCATTAACTGTTCGTCTTTCATTAAAAATCGAAAGCTGGAGAGTATGCCGTCCACCAATGATTTCGTGGACTGTTTTGCAGTAAAAACCTTCGCATTTTTACCCTCGTTTATCAATCGGCTGAGATAAGCTCCTGCAAGTCTCTTAATTCTCAAAAAGGATTCTCTTATAGAATCAGCTCGCTCCATTAGACTCGGGTCAAACACCAACTCTAAATAATAAGGTTTCTGGTGAAAAAAAGCATACAGTCTGGTGAAGAGTCGCTGAATTTCTAATTGAGGAGAATGTTTTTTATAGGCAAACTCCTCCAATAAATCCATTAGATCATTTTCAAGATCGTTGAAGAGCAATAATATAATATCATTGTCTTTTGAAATATAAACAGAGAGTTCATCTTCAGCCACATCTAACTCTTGAGCAATAGTGGATACGGTAAGAGATTCAATCCCTGAGCGCATCACTATTTCTCCCGCCTTTTCTACAATTATTTCCTTCTTAATTTTCATTGTTTCTATATTTTCCGAAATAAAAAGAGATCCGTCTCTTTTATGACTCCAACATCTCAACCTTAAATTCATACTCTTTAAACTTCACCTTATAGAGCAAGCTATAAAGCACAGGAACAAAAAACAACGTGATAATAGTAGCAAACAACAATCCTGAAATGATGGCCAAAGTAAGAGGTTCCCACAACAGCCCACCGCCAAAATAGAGGGGCAACATTCCCAAAGAAGTGGTTAAAGTAGTTAACAGAACTGGTCGAAATCGATTGTGAACAGCCAACAAAATAGCATCCCGACGATCTACCTCAGGATTTTCAGCAATCTCCACATCTATTCTGTCTATGAGGATAATGGCATTATTTACCACAATTCCAGCCAGAGCAATAACACCCAGTATCCCAAAAAAGCTCACAAACGACCCACCAATAAGCCATCCGGCAACTACCCCAATCATTCCTAAGGGAATCGCCGTTAAAATAATGGTGGCTTTTCGCAAGGAGTTAAATTGCATTACAAGTAACATAACAATAAGGAAAAAAGCCAATGGTAGATTTGAGAAAATTGCTCCCAAATTCTCGTTGGTATCTTCGTCTTCGCCCCCAAATTCATAAGAATACCCATGAGGCCAACTGTTGCTCTCCTCTTTCATCCAAGAGCCGATTTCATCAAAAATGTCTCCTGCGTTATAGCCTGTTTGCAGATAGGAACCCACCGTCATGGTGCGTTTCAAATCCTTGCGGATAAATTTGGTAAATTGCCAATCCACCTCTACATCAGCTACCTGCGAAAGTGGAACATTTTGTCCAGTTGCAGAAGAATAGATATTAAAAGTCTTAACCGTTGCAATATCCTGCTCAGCACTACTCCTATCCTTCATATAAATAGGAATACGCTTATCTTCTTTTCGGAAATCGTCAATTTTCATTCCTGATAAGCCTGTGTTGAGCGCCAAGGCAATCTCCATATTGGTAAGACCTGCGCGTTGTGCTTTAACGGGATCTACCTCCACCATCAACTTTTGTGTTTTAGGTCCCCAATTGTCGTTAATATTTCTTGTACCACGAATGGTTACCAACTTCTCCTTTACTTTTTCGGAGATGGCTGCCAGCCGATCAGGGTCACTTCCTGAAATACGTATTTCAACAGGAGTACCTGATGCTCCAGCGCCCGTAAGTCGGTTTACTCGAATATCCGCATCAGGGATGTTGTTAAAACAGAAACTATCCACTTTGGCAATGACGTAATCATTGTCTCTATCGCCTGTGGTGTTGAGCAGCATGTGGGCATAATTTGAAGTGGCTTCGTTTTTAAAATAGCCCAAATCATAAGGTTCTGGTCCTTCCCCAATGAAAGAAGAGAAATCAAGT
>CAZJDS010000380.1:0-2189 GCA_964544795.1 uncultured Alkaliflexus sp.
ACGGTGCTGTGTGCCATAGCTGGAGCGTCATTTACGCCGTCGCCCACCATCGCAACTTTGGATTCAACTTCTTTTAATTTCTTGATGGCATCCACCTTCTCTTCGGGCAACAATCCTCCCCACGCATCGGTTATTCCCAACTCTTTGGCAACAGCGTCCGCTACTTTTTGATTATCGCCCGTTAGCATAATCATCCGTTTGATGCCTATTTTTTTAAGTTGTTGCAATGTGCTTTTGGCATCTGCTCGTGGTGTATCCATTAAAGCAATAATCCCAATGTATAAATCGTTGCGACGCACGAGCATGGTGGTGTTGCCTTGTTCTTCAAGGTCTTGCACTTGTTTAACAATAGTAGAAGTGGGGTGGGTTTCATCCAGATTCTCGTGTAGCTCCAGATTGCCAATATAGATTATATCATTGCCCAATGCAGCTTTAACACCTTTCCCCAAAATGGATTCTAATTCTTTGGCTTCTGGAATAAGCTCTCCCTCTAATTGCTTTTTGCCGTCGTTTACTATTGCCTTTGCCAAAGGATGATCGCTCAAACTCTCAACAGCTACAGCTATCTTAAGCAATTCGTTTTCGGTTAAGTTGTTTAAAGGTATTACTTTAGTGAGTTTTGGTTTCCCTTCAGTAAGTGTCCCTGTTTTATCGAAAGCCAAAGCTGTTAAATTACCCAGGTCTTCCAGAGGTCTCCCACCTTTTATGAGCACACCACCTTTAGCTGCCCGAGCCACACCGCTAAGCACGGCGCTGGGTGTGGAAATTGCCAATGCACACGGGCTGGATGCCACCAACACCGTCATTGCCCGATAAAAACTGTCGCTGAATGTTTCGTCAATTACTAAAAAAGCACCCAGTAACAAAATGACCAGTCCCAGAACAGAGGGTACAAAGTATCTCTCAAACTTATCTGCAAAACGCTGAGTAGGCGATTTTTGTGTTTGTGCTTCATTCACCATGGATATCAAGCGCGAGAGCGTAGTATCTTTGGTCTCTTTGATTACTTTCACCTCAAGGGAGCCATTGCCATTGATGGTGCCAGAGTAAACCCGGTTCTCAGTTTTTATATCTTTCTCCTTCGAATAATCAATGTCGGTTTCTTCTACAGCCACCTTATCAACAGGAATGCTCTCGCCCGTAATAGCAGATTGATCCACGCTGCTTTGGCCGTAAACAACTACCGCATCTACTGGTATTTTACTGTTTGGCCGCACCACAATTGTATCACCAAGGGCCACCTCTTCGATGTCAATCTCTTCGGTTCTACCATCGATTTTCCGTAATGCTGTTTTGGGTGCCAAATCAGCCAAAGCTTCAATAGATTTTTTAGCCTTGTTCATTGCATAGTGTTCCAATGCATGCCCTAAACTAAAAAGGAACAACAGCAATGCCCCCTCTGTCCATTTACCCAATATGGCAGCGCCAATTGCTGCAACCAGCATCAAAAAATCAACCTGAAATCCACCTTTAAGTATACTTTCAGTCGCCTCTTTGGCAGTATAAAATCCTCCAAAAAAATAGGCTCCAATAAACAGTATCAAACTAATCAGGGACGGGACTTCATTTACAAACGATAACCCAAAGCCAAGAATCAACAAGACACCTGAAATAATAGAGAAAATCAATTCAGTGTTTTGACCAAATATTCCCGAGTGAGAATGTGAATGTGAATGTGAATGTGCGTGACCACTCTTCTGATCTCCTTTATGCTTCGACTCTTTTTGAATATTCCGCAAATATCTTTCAACATCCACCGATTTATCGGGGATAGAGAGACCCTCTTTTCGTAAGGCATCTATTATTTGCGCTTCATCAAGAAGCTTACGATCAAACTCCACGCGTATCATCCCAGATGCAGAAACAGAAATTTCAATCATGCCTAGTAGATCATGAAGCGACCTTTCAATACTCCGCGCATGGCGTGTGTGCCGAATGCCTTGCACTTCAATCAATTGATGGCCGATTTTTTCTGTAATGGAGGACCCTACTTGCTTTGCAATTAAACGAATACGACTGATAGATGTTTTATCTGGATTATAGTGAAAACAGAGTTGTGGGACACCAGACTCTTTGTTTTTTGCTACATGCACATCTTCCACACCATTTTTCTCTCGAAGAATTTTTATAAAATCTTGTACACAGGGATCTTTATGATCAGGTATGCCAGGCAAAAAGTGAGGTATATC
>CAZJDS010000381.1:0-2151 GCA_964544795.1 uncultured Alkaliflexus sp.
AAGCTGAGAAGGAATCCTGCCACCTTTGTGGAGATTTATGATTACTTAGCTTTAGAATCTGAGTTGCAAGAATATAACTTTTGCGTATCAAAGAGAACTTTTCAAAGAGACTTAAATGATATTCGCTCTTTGTATAATATTGATATTTGCTACGATTTTTCAAGAAGGGTATATTATATAGATTCCGATGAGCAATCTGATGTACATGATCGTATTTTAGAAGCATTTGATACATTTAATGCACTGAATATAGCCGATAGACTCTCGAATTACATACATTTTGAAAAAAGAAGGCCACAAGGAACTGAAAACTTACACGGTCTTCTTCATGCGGTGCAGAACCAATTGCAAATAAAATTTACCTACCTCAAATATTGGAAAGATGAATTGACCGAACGCTTGGTAGAGCCTTATGCTCTGAAAGAGTTCAAAAACAGGTGGTATCTGTTGGCAAATGACCTGAAAGATAATCAGGTAAAGAGTTTTTCACTTGACCGACTGACTGATCTTGAGATTACAAAAAGGAAGTTTCAGCTCTTGGAAGATTTTAATGTTAACGATCACTATCAATATTCTTTTGGTATAATCAGCCCAAATGAACGTACTCCACAGGAGGTAATCTTGTCTTTTGCCCCTTTCCAAGGTCAATATATTAAATCATTGCCTTTGCATGAATCACAGGAGGTCTTGATTGACAATGAGGAAGAGCTGCGTATCAAATTAACATTGTTCACTACGCATGATTTTTTTATGGAATTATTGTCGCATGGAGAGAATCTGAGAGTTATCAAACCGACCAGTTTAATAGATGACTTGAAATCTGCTTATAAAAACAGTCTAAAACTTTATGATTGATTAGTGAGCAATAGGAATGCAAATAAATTAGCTTTTTAACTTGAAGCTTTTTCCTCAATGATTGCTAAAAAGCGTGTAATAGTCTTCAACGGAAAATTCCGAAAAATACATTTTATTAAAAAACAAACCTCCTAAACACTAGCTGCTTAGGAGATTTGATTGTAGCCCCACCAGGACTCGAACCTGAATCTGAAGTTTAGGAAACTTCTGTTCTATCCCTTGAACTATAGGGCCAGAATTTCAATATTATTCATATTGAAAAAGGGAATAGGGAGGCAAAAATAATTCAAAATTGCCAGTTAACCAACATTAAAAGTGAATACCCCCTAAAATTGGTGATTCGAATAATTACGCGACTTGAAAATTAAATTTTGAACAGCTCTTCCAAAATTTGAAGTGATCGTATCTTACCCACTCCCTGATGATGAATTTCGTAAAATTGCACCATAGCTTCCAGCAGAATCCTTCTTTGTGCAACGTTTCGTGCGATGGTGGGAAGCTGTTTGAGTGTTGAATTAAAAAGGTTTTTCATCAAGATGGAGCCTTCTTGTTTTAAGTAATAGGGATGCGCTGGCTCGGTTGAAACAAAGCACCCTTCCATGATATCGAACCAAGGGAACTCGTCACTGTAATTGTTGTTTGGCAAAAAACCAAAATAGCGGGTCAGGTTAAAAAGAAGCCAAATGTGGAAGTTTTCCAACCCTTCCATCTCCGAATCCAATGCGAGAATCCCTTGTTCCAAAAACTCAAAAAGAGTGGTATTTATCCCCTCGCTTCGCAAGGTTCTTGAAAGAATTTCTGTGATGAGAAAAGCTTGCGCACGTCTGGCTTGTGAAAAGGGAATGCGCATCATGGGAGGCGACACTTTGAATTCCCGAATTCGTTGAAGGTCTTTATCCACACGATGATTCACCTCCATCTCTAACAGGTTGAGTGGTTGCAATAGCTGAAAATTACTTCGCTTTTTTCGACCATAGGCACCATTCACCATATAGCTCTGCATACCGAAAGATTTGGTGTAGATATGTACAATGGCGCTGGACTCTCCATAACGAATATGTGTTAGAACAATGCCATGGGTGGACTGAATCATACGTAATAATTTATTTGGCTAAAATAATCATCTTTTATTTGGAACAGAAATGCCATTGCCATATATTTGCAGCCTCAAACAAAGAACACCAATTATTTTGCCCGAGTGGCGGAATTGGTAGACGCGCTGGTCTCAAACACCAGTGATAGTAATATCGTGCCGGTTCGATTCCGGCCTCGGGTACAGTAAAAAAGCTTGATAGT
>CAZJDS010000382.1:0-2148 GCA_964544795.1 uncultured Alkaliflexus sp.
CCTGAAATACCATAGCTCCACAATCCGCTTTGTCCGCGTTTGTTGTTTTTTACGGTATTCGAATCAGACCTGAACAAAGGATTTGCATAGACCAAAGATCCTGCCATTTTCGCAAAAACCTGAGCTTCGGTCTCGGTAATATTAAGTTGATAAAGAACCACCTGACTGTGAGTCCATGCCAATTCAAAGGCACGATCTGTCATGCGGATATTCTGGTATTTATCCGATAGGGACAACGCTCCTAAATACGTGTCGGACATACCAAGTAGCACATATACTTTTACACTCTTTCGTGCTGGGATAACGATCGACCGTCGCAATGCAATACAAGGGTCAAGAACAGAACCCTCACTGTTTGATAACGTTCCGGATTGCCTCATTGCCAAAGGCTTTGACAATGAATGTCCACGACCAACAAAAGAAGCCCTGTCTGTTTCGCACGTAACGTCATTTTCCTGATCTTGCCCGGATAACAGCAAATGCAGCAAGTATGGTGGGGTTTCCTCCTGCGAACGGGGACGTCGGGTACACAATATGGACGAAGCTGCTGCATTGAATTCAGTTTGTACAAACAAGTTATTGAAAGCAGGGTGTGCTTCATCTGCATCTTGCGACGATATAACAACTTCGCTGTATGTAGTCAGTTCTATTCTCCGTGACTTATTGGTATGGTTGGTTAAGGTTATTCGCCTCAGTTCCATGTCATCTTCGGGTGAAACACATATGGTTGTTCTTACTTCCAATTTAGAATGTTGTTGTTTAAATTCTGCATAAGCCTGAGTGAATTTTACGCTGTAATCATCAGAAGGATTTGGTATCGGTTGGTTTCCGATCGACCAGTATTCTCCTGTATCAACATCACGTAAATAAACAAATAATCCATGACAACCTGCGGTTGCATCTTCACGCCAGCGGGTGACTGCTAAATTATTCCATCGGCTATAGCCTCCACCACTGTTATTTATCATTACCTGATAACGTCCGTTAGATAGCAAGTTGATTTCGGGTGGTATGTTTTTATTATCGAAAACTCGAGTATAACTTACACTGTTATATAATAACGGATTAGTCCCTTCGATTTCAAATTTAGAGTCATCCGATATAACATCGATCTTTATATTATGAGGATTTTTTTCCTGTAATAAAGGTTCAAAGGCCTTAATCATCGGGCAAGACATAAAACGCTCCTGCATTTTATTTCCTTTCATTAAGTTGGATATCGATACAAGTCCCATACCTTGATGATGTGCCATATAGGAATGAACAGCTATGCTTGTTTCATTTAACGGCAGATGAGATGGTGTATAATCCACAGCCTCGTAATAACCATACATGCCTTCAAAGCCGTCATTGGTAAGCCGTTCCAGGTTTTCGCACGCTTTCCGCGAATTAACCATCAGAGCCAGAAGAGTGGCATAAGGTGCAATAACTAAGTCTTTTGACAGACCTCGCTTCAATCCCAAACTTGGTATTCCGAAAGCTTTATATTGATAATTGAATTGAGTATCTGTGCGATTTAATCCGGATTCTGAAATTCCCCAAGGAATATCGAATTTTTTACCATATTCGATTTGTTCATAGATGACTCCTTTGTAGGTTTGATCGAGCAATGTTTGCTCATAATTTGGCATAACCAACAGTGGCATAAGGTATTCGAACATAGATCCGCTCCACGAGACTAATATAGGTTTCCCCTGCGAAAAAATAAGTAATCTGCTTAGGGAAAACCAATGCTCTAACGGAATTTGTCCTTGAGCTATGGCTAAATAACTACACAAGCGTGCTTCGGAAGCTAACATATCGTACGAACCTTGATCTATCTGTTGTTCGGTAACATTGTATCCGATCGAGAATAACTTCTTTACTGGATCATATAAAAAGGCAAAATCCATTTTGGAAAAACTATCACTTTGCTGTGCCAGAACATTGAGAATCATTATTCTTTGTTTTGCATTCTCTATTGCATTTTTCAGGTAAGCCAGCCATTGTGTTAAGTATTTTATTTCTCTATCAGCTGATAAATTATCTTTGCCGGACAATTGTTCTAATACAGATTGAATTTGTGAACAAATACCGGTAGTTTCTAAATTGGCTATTTGCGTTAACGTAGGCACATAATCTAAAGCTTCCAGTGTAGAGATTATGTAA
>CAZJDS010000383.1:0-2144 GCA_964544795.1 uncultured Alkaliflexus sp.
ATAGAACTTCTTGAGTATTATGGAATCTCAAAAGATTTAATTCCTTCGATTGTGGATACTTTCTCGGAACAGGCTGTAGTTTCTTCTGAAATGGCAACAGAATTGGGGTTAGAGGCAGGTACACCCATTAGTTATCGAGCGGGAGATCAGCCAAACAATGCTTTTTCTCTTAATGTGTTAGAGCCGGGAGAAGTTGCTGCTACTGGCGGCACTTCTGGTGTTGTCTATGGTGTGAGTGAGACTATTTCTCATGATCCGAAATCACGTGTTAATAGTTTTTCACATGTGAATCACTCTGCAACTCAAAAGCGATTGGGAGTTCTTTTGTGTATCAATGGTACAGGTATTTTAAATTCCTGGTTGCGAAGAAATGTGGCTGCTGGTATGTCTTATCCAGAAATGAATGACGCTGCCGTGAAAGCCCCAGTAGGTGCTGCAGGGCTCTTAGTCTATCCTTTTGGAAATGGGGCAGAACGAGTATTGGCAAATGCAGAACCTGGGGGTGAATTTAAAGGTATAAATTTTAATATTCACAATCAGTCACATTTATTACGTGCTGCCCAAGAAGGAACAGCCTTTAGTTTTAAATATGGTGTGGATATTATGAGTGAGATGGGTATCAAGGCAAAAGTGGTTCGAGCGGGTAAGGCAAACATGTTTTTAAGTCCACTATTCAGACAAACCATGTCCAATGTTTTGGATGCAAAAATTGAACTTTATGATACCGATGGATCTTTAGGCGCAGCTCGTGGTGCTGCTATTGGCGCAGGATTGTATAGTTCGCCTGCCGAAGCCTTTGAACATTTAAAGTGCTTGGAAATAGTGGTTCCAGATAAAGATCAATCAGCTGTATTGGGAGTTTATGAAGATTGGAAAAACAAACTCATTTTTTAACAATTTAGAATATTTACTATGAGCATTACATTAGGTAACAAAGAGTATTTCCCTGGTATTGGGAAAATAGAGTACGAAGGCCGTGATTCAAAAAATCCAATGGCTTTTAAATGGTATAATCCAGATCATATGATCAATGGTAAATCCATGAAAGATCATTTGCGCTTTGCAACTGCTTATTGGCATAGCTTCTGTGGAGAAGGGGGTGATCCTTTTGGACCAGGAACTCATGTTTTTCCTTGGGTAGGTGCAAAAGATGCAATAGAAGCAGGTAAAAACAAGATGGATGCTGCTTTTGAATTTTTCACCAAGTTGGGAACTCCTTACTATTGTTTTCATGATGTGGATTTGGTGAGCGATGGCAACTCAATTGCTGAGTATGAGAAAAACTTGCAAGCCATTGTTGACTACGCCAAAGAAAAGCAGAAAGCATCTGGAGTGAAATTATTGTGGGGAACTGCCAATGTGTTTAGCAATCCACGCTATATGAATGGTGCTTCTACCAATCCTGATTTTAATGTTTTAGCACATGCTGGCACTCAAGTTAAAAATGCCATTGATGCTACCATCGCTTTAGGAGGCGAAGGTTATGTATTTTGGGGCGGACGCGAAGGTTATATGAGCCTTTTGAACACAAACATGAAACGTGAATTGGATCATATGGGACGTTTCTTGACAATGGCACGTGATTATGCAAGGGCAAATGGCTTTAAAGGTTCCTTTTATATTGAGCCTAAACCGATGGAACCTACTAAGCATCAGTATGACTTTGATGCTGCTACTGTAATTGGTTTTCTTCGTCAACATGGATTAGAAAAAGATTTTAAATTGAATCTTGAAGTTAACCATGCTACTTTGGCCAATCACACTTTCCAGCATGAGTTACAAATTGCTGCTGATGCTGATATGTTAGGTTCAATTGATGCCAATCGTGGTGATTATCAAAATGGTTGGGATACCGATCAATTCCCTATTAGCATCTACGAAACTGTTGAAGCTATGTTAGTAATTCAAGAAGCAGGTGGGTTTAAAACTGGTGGTGTAAACTTTGATGCTAAAACACGGCGCAACTCAACCGACTTGGACGATCTCTTTATAGCCCACATTGCAGGTATGGACGTTTTTGCACGTGCACTGGTTATTGCCGACACTATGTTGAAAGAGTCGGATTACAAAAAGTTGCGTAAAGCGCGTTATGCTTCTTTTGATAGCGGCAAAGGTGCTGAGTTTGAAGCTGGAAAATTGACGCT
>CAZJDS010000384.1:0-2144 GCA_964544795.1 uncultured Alkaliflexus sp.
ATCCGCGGTTTCTAATTACCTCATTAGTTTTGTCACCCGACTCAATTGCCATGCTTGGCACCAAACCTTGTTCCTGCCACTTTTCTATATTTGCTTCAACAATTTCTTTTACTTTCACTTCATTAGCCAAATCCCTCTCGTTTGGTGCTCGGTAATATCTTTTCCCTCCTGGGGTTTCATATTTTATTGCGTATAATCTTTCCTTGTAGAGATCGTCCTCTTTGAAGTCAAATTCAGTTTTTTCCCATCTACGTAAACCGTATAAAGTTTCACCATCAGGACCAACCCTATCACCTCGTAGAATTGTAATAGGAGTGGTTTTACTACAATTTGGACAAACCAGACCTTTGCTCGTAACAGTTCCTTCTGCTGCATCGTTCATTTCTTTTGGTGATGCCCCCATTTTTATCTCAATATCATAATCTTCTTCATTTTTATGCAATTTAGCAATTGTTTTAGTTCCTCTTCCTATAATCCATGATGGTGCTAAAGGTACTTTAATTCCGCACTCTGGACAATTAGCCTCAACACAATACAGATAGCTGAGTGCTCGATCTCCAAACTCATTATATTCAATCGCTAAAGCGGTTATCTCACAATCGACTTCATCGTAAATTCTCTGTTGAAACTCTTTTATTTGATTTATTTCATCCGAACTTGCTCCTAAAATATTAATATTCGCCCAAGTTAATAATCCCGATATAGGGTTTAAATCACTAGCGTATGACAGTGTACCAATTCTAGCTGCCTCAAAAGGGATGCTCCCTCCTCCAGAAAAACAATCACCAACTGTAATTAATCTTCCATATCTTTTTATAGAAAGTTGTTCAACCAATTCATTTAAAGATTTTGCACTTGTTCCCAGATGATGATTGATTGCATTCCAGCTGTCTTTACGGGGATTAGACAGTTGCTCAGGTCGCACACAATATTTAAGTTTATCGTCATAACTAAGGGTCTTGAATAAACGGATTTCAATATCTTTCTTGTCAATACCGGTCCGTATTTTAACCCTAGTGCCATCTATCTCAAACCATTCATTTAAAAACTGTCTAAAGTGCTTACTGCCTTGAGCAATTTTATAAAGTTCCTTAGCAGAAATTGACTTTTGTTTCCGATCTATTAATCCATCATTATCCATAGACAAAATTTTAAGAAATATATCCATATCTGCTTTTGGATTATTACTTGCTGGTATTAAGCAGCCCAAAATTGCAGCTCTAACCAGAATAAGTGGTTTTCGTCCCCACCATTTCCCAAGACCTGTTAAGGTTTGTCCATTGTTGGCTTTTCTTTCCTTGTAGCTTTCTTTGCTCACTTTACTTACAGGGAACTGTTTTTCTATAAATGACATCTGATTATTCAATCTAACTCTCCTCCCATCAAATCAAGGAATGAAATCTGATTTGAATCATCCACTGGATTTTCACACAGCGCGTAACGTAAGGCCATACGCCATCCTCGTTTATCATTAATTTTGCCAGTACTTGCATTTGTCATGGTATATAACCACCAGCGTTCTTCTGGCTGAAGACCTTTCCAATTCCGTATAGCCGTTGGAATCCCAGCCGGATCATTGTTTTCAACTCCCCAAAGCAAAACCATCAGCTCTTTGCCGAACAGTTTCTCTAAAGGGATTTCACCAACTACAAATCTACTTGTTGGTTTTTTATCAGCCTTCAAACGTGCATTAAATTCAGCTGCTACATCATTTGACAGCTTAGACCATTTGTATCGTGACATTCGTAATTTTAGAACATCTTTGCTAGTTATTTTTTGTTCGTCTAAATCCCAATGAAAGCGCTCATAAACCTCAACTTCTGCAGTTATTTCTTTAGGAATAATCACATAGAAGTGGTTTTCGCTTTCTGATGGGTCATAGCCAAATCCATAATAAGTCTTACTCATTGTATGATTTCCCCATTCTTTATGAGATTGTTTAAATCAAATTTGTTCATATCGAGCCATTGAGTAAATAATTCGCCGGTTACAAACATTAACTCTTTATAACCAAAATCAACAATTACATCAATCTCTTTAAAGCTGGTATCTCGTACTAAATCTATCAGTGACTGAAGGTCTCCTGCCCAATATGGAACACTTGCATTAAATTCAATATAGTGCTCTGTATTTGTTTTATTATA
>CAZJDS010000385.1:0-2143 GCA_964544795.1 uncultured Alkaliflexus sp.
ATGGATCATAAACGAAGAAAACAGCCTGAAATGAATTATGCACGATTGGCAGAGCTTGCACCCCATATCATGGATAAACGTTATCGCTATGCAAAACTGAAAGCCGATGGTTTCATGGATTTGTCTATGGAGTGGATTTCTGAAGACAAAATAGCTATTGCACATTATGGTGAGCAAAACGGCGACCTGATGGCTGACCCAGATATGACGCTCATTGTAGATAATGAAGCAAAGACAGTCATGCCAGCTACTTATCAAAATGATTATGTCAGTGTGTATCAGGAAGCGTACACGGATGATGGAAGATGGAATCCGAGGCTTAGCCGAGAACTCACATCATTTCTTTCGACTTGGCTGAAGAATATTGAGTTTCAAGGGCATGTGCTGCAAGATGCACGTTATTTCGATGAAGAAAAGTCCGAACTCCCTATTATTTTTGATGACAATGGTAAAGAATATGGATTCGATATACCGCATGACATCCTGAGCATGGCAAAAGTTAAGGAATTAGAAACCGATATTGTTGAGAAGTCTGATAAGCCCACCCTGCAAGAACTGAATAACTATGGTTATGAGTGGGATGGAATGATTAAACTTGATGACGAAGTAGCACTAGACTATTTTGATAAGGGTTATGACATTTATCTATTGTATTCGGATAATACAGAAGGTCTCGCAGAAAGTGAAAAGAGACTTATACAGCACATCAATGATGGCGGCATTGTTGGCATAGAAAAGAATTTTTATAACCGTGTACAAAATGAACAGGAAAGCCCAATTGAACCATTGTTGACCGATGACGGTACTTATCAGCCATTATTTAAAGAGATTCTTAAACAAGGCAATGTATCGAAGACTGGAAAACAGAAAATATATGAGTTTATAAACGACACTGCTTCTATTGAACTGCTTATTGACGATCTGAAAAGCATTTACGGCGATTTCTGGAGCGAAGTTCACTTCAATGAAGAAACCATCAAATGGCACATTGATGAAAGCGGATTGGATGTATTTATAAACGGTCTGGATGAATCGAAGCTTCACTATACATGGAGTGAAATAACTGACGGCATCATTAATTTGGTCAATGAAGGCGAGTACTTTGAAAAAGAAGAAGCGTCGGAAACCAGGTTATATGTAGGTATGACGGTAACGCTTGAAGACCGTACTTATTCTGTTGAGAGCCTTGATGTAGAAAACAACAAGATTGAACTTAGGGATATTACATTTACTGAAGGAACCGGCTTCCCGATATTTCGTAAAGAATATATAAACCAATTCGAAAATGAGTTAGAGCAGGATGGGTTTTTTGACAAGCTGAAAAAAGAAGAAAACACAATACAGCCAACTGGACAGAAAAAGATAAATTTCCATATTACAGATGACAATCTCGGTGTTGGAGGTGCTAAAGAAAAGTATAAGCGGAATATCGAAGCAATCAGGTTGCTCAAAACCATTGAATTGGAAGGAAGGCTTGCAACAGCGGACGAACAGGAAATTCTTTCCCAGTATGTAGGTTGGGGCGGTTTGGCTGCTGCGTTTGATGAAGACAATTCTAGCTGGAGTAGCGAGTATGCAGAGCTGAAAAGATTGCTAAGTGAGGACGAATATAAGCAGGCAAGGGCATCTACTTTGAATGCGCATTATACGTCTCCCGTAGTTATAAAGGCCATGTATAAAGCTTTGGAAAACATGGGCTTTAACGGCGGTAATATTCTTGAACCCGCAATGGGTGTAGGTAATTTCTTCGGATTGCTGCCTGTATCTATGAGCGAATCTAAGCTATACGGTGTTGAACTCGATAGTATCACTGGCAGAATGGCACAACAGCTTTATCAAAGAGCGAATGTGGATGTGATGGGATTTGAAAGCACCGCATATCAGGACAATTTCTTTGATATAGCACTCGGCAATGTACCATTTGGGGCATATAAGGTTGCAGACAGAAGATACGACAAGCTTAATTTCATGATCCATGACTATTTCTTCTGCAAGACAATCGATAAAGTGCGTCCCGGCGGTATTATAGCCTTTATCACATCAAAAGGCACATTGGATAAGGCGAATCCTACAGTCAGAAAATATATTGCACAGAGAGCGGAACTTGTTGGAGCAATCCGCCTGCCAAACAATGCTTTTCAAG
>CAZJDS010000386.1:0-2139 GCA_964544795.1 uncultured Alkaliflexus sp.
TAGCCAAATTGATTAATGAAGCTGAGATTCACCTTCAAAGTCTGAACTACAGCAGCGAAACGATTCAAAGATACAAGTCATTCTGGAAAAAGATTCTTTCGCACTCTACTGACTGTGAGTTGCCTAGCAGCAAGAGGGACGGTTACCTTACTATCTTTTCTGGACTTTATGAGAGCATCCAGAGAGAGGCTCGAACCTCGGGTAATGTTTTTCGTATGCGAGCCTTTAATTTGCTAAATGATATTTACAATAACCAAGAAATCAAACGCTGTTATAAGGATGCCGGTAAACAGATTGAACCATGTTACGCTGAGTTGCTGGGTTCATATTTGGATGAACAAAGTGCGACCGGGATAGTTCAACGGACAGTTCAAGGAAAATCCATTCAAATGACTAGATTTCTCAATTATCTGCATACCCAAGATATTTCAGACATCAATCATCTTTGCCCTGAACACATATTATCCTATGTTGCCAGCTTGCGCGACCAATATGCACGTAACACGATCAGTGGAATTTTGTTTACGCTGCGCAACTTTCTCTTTTATATTTATGATAAAGGACTAAGCTCAAGACCGTTGTATGAATTATTCCCGGTGATTTATTCAAATAAAAAGGATAAGTTACCCTCCTTTTACTATGAGGACGAATTGATGAAGGTTCTTTCAGTTATCGACCGGGATTCACCTATTGGAAAACGAGATTATCTGATTCTAATTCTTGCCATACAGCTTGGGATTCGTGCTAGTGATATCCGTACACTACAGTTTTCTGACTTTCACTTTGATAAAAGTACAATTGAATTTGTTCAAGTCAAGACGGGAAATCCAATAAGCCTTCCCTTGCCCGAAAATATCAAATACGCTTGGATCGACTACGTTAAAAATAGTCGTCAAGCGAGCACTTCCCCATACATTTTTATTCGGCACCGTGCACCATATGAACCTTATGCTTCAGGTAATCCGTTTTATTATATTATGGCTCGTTATTTGAAAGCGGCAGGGATTGATTGTGGTGGGCGAAAACAAGGTTTGCATGCTATGCGGCATAGTCTGGCCAGCAATCTTCTAAAAAACAACACCCCTCTTCCTGTTATAACAGAGATTCTTGGCCATGAAAATTCCAGCTCAACTGAAATGTACTTAAGCATTAATGTTGAAGAACTCCGCTCAGTCGCTTTGGAGGTGCCATATGAAAGATAATGCATATTATTACATCTTTGAGGGTCCATGCCAAATACACTGCAAAAAATTCATTGACTACAAGCGGAGTCTCGGTTTCAAAATATGTGAGCCTTATTGCCACCGTTTGTGGGACATGGATCGTTTGTTCGCTCGTTTTCACTTAGATCCAGCTGAGCTACTCATTACTAAAGAGATGGTCGAAGCGTATGTGGCCTTACGCAAGAATGAATCCGTAAAATCACAACTACTACGGATGAGCGCGATCAGGCAGTTTGCATTATTTATGAATCGTATGGGATTAAATTGCTATGTCTATCCTGAAACGGCGTTTCCAAAAGTAAGTGACCACTTTATTCCCTACATCTTCACTCGTGAAGAAATTGCGAGGTTGGCCAGTGAACTAGATAACATACCTTATATGTCAGGAAATCCAAAACAGCATTTTATTTACCCAATGCTATTCAGGATGCTGTATGGTTGCGGCCTGAGATTGAGCGAAGCACTTAATCTGCGCCTAGGGGATCTGGATCTGGTGCATGGACTGATAATTTTGAATAACACAAAAAATAATAGCCAGAGGATGCTGCCGATGTCCAGTTCACTCCATGAATATTGTCGGCAATATGTTGAAAAGATGGAGTTCGGGTCTCAGTATGTCGGCTATTACTTTCCATCTTGTCGCGGGCAAAACCTCAAAATTGGTTCAGTGTATTGTCGGCTTCGCAAGTTTATGCTGAAAGCCAAAATTTTCAAAGAAAATGGGGATCCTCCCCGTGTACATGATCTTCGTCATACATTCGCTGTACACTCCTTGGAGAAGATGGTCGAAGAGGGCAGGGATACTTACTGTTCGCTTCCCATATTGAGCAAATATCTTGGACACCAGGGCATTGAAAGCACAGAAAAATACCTGCGCTTAACAACGGCCAACAAGCTTGTTAAATTCGAGCAGATC
>CAZJDS010000387.1:0-2137 GCA_964544795.1 uncultured Alkaliflexus sp.
AAAACAGATAAACTAATATCTGTTTTTATCCATAGCTATTTTTTAACTTAATTTATATTAAAATGAAAGCCTACATAAAATTCTCTATTGTATTACTGCTCGTGTATTTAAGTGCATGTACACATGATAAAAACAGAAGTTATCAAGAGGCTCCTATTTATTCCATTGATATAGAAAGAGATGATCAGGTATCGGTTCTTGACCTGTTTTCAACCGTAGAAATTATTCCTTTAGAAACGAATGAACATTCAGTCATGACGTTTTTAATAGGGGAACCTGACAAAGTGATTAAGTTTCAGGGTGAATTTTATTTCTTGGATAGGAATCAAAGATCAATTTTTATTTTTAATTCGCAGGGCAAGTTTATTAAGAAAATTGATAAACAAGGTGCAGGTCCGGGAGAATATATAAGTCTCAGTGATTTTAACATCAATCGTTTTACCCATAATTTGGAGATTCTTTCCTCTGAGGGTAGGTGTATTCTTGTCTATAATTTGAAAGAGTTTTCTTTTATAGAAAAAATACAATTCCCTAAAGAATTACCGATAGTTCATCATTTTCAGCATATTAATGCTGATGAATATGTATTGTATTCAAGTGCCGGTGAAGCAAAATTATTTTCGTATTTTCCTCAAAATAAGAAATATACTGAAATGGATTATGGGTTGCCCAAATGGCTCGTAAGAAATACGAACTTTACCACTGTCTCACAGACCCCGTTTTACGTCTATAATAATCTTTTATGTTTTGAACAGCTATATAATGGAGATGTGTTTACTATCCAGACCAATAATCCAGCGCTTAAACCAAGATATTCCTGGGATTTCGGCACGTACAATTTTAAATTGGACGTGCTGCCTCCGGATGAATCCATGAATTATTATATAAATCTTTCCCGAAAACTTAGTTTTAAATATGCGATTCTATTTCAAATCTATAAAGAAAATAACAAGTTCTATTTTACTCGGTTTAAATTCAGAAACAGATACAAACACCTGATTTTGAATAAGGAAACCAGTGAGTACCTGTTGTTTGACAAGTTTTTGGAAGGAGGTCAATGTCTCCCGCAATGGATTGAAGAGGAGGCTATTTACACTTTTATTCCACCCGAATATCTACATTTTGTAATTGAGGACCCCTCGTTTTTGGATCCTAACAATCAGCAGATATACCATACTATCCTGGATGAAGATAATCCGGTAATAGTTAAATATGTGTTTAAATAAAATTGAAACGTATGAAAAAAAATATAGTAGAACTTATTCTTTTAGTCTTTATACTCACGACATCATGTTATGTATTAATCTTATTATTAGAGCAAAAAGAAAATAATGATTCGAAAAAAATAGAATTAATGCAAATGGAAAAATTGGATTTTGATCTCTATTTTCGACAGAGTATTTATGAGATGTTTGTTAATAATGAGATGATAATTGTTAATAAACCAGCAGTAACTAAGATAAATAGCTTTGTTACAAATAAAGGACCTTTACTTGTGTATCGATATTCTGCATTTAATTGTAATGAATGTGTTGAATTTGGACATAATAAACTCAAAGAGTATTTTCCTGATTATAAGAGTAATCCAAACTTGTTGCTTATGATTTCAAATTTTCCTACGAAAGATACAATCTCTTATAACAAAGTATTAAATCTTGACAAAGTTCATTTAGGATTACCAATTGAAGCAGAAAACCATCCATTTTATTTTGTATTAAATGAAGGGCGTGTACATCATGTCTTTGTACCAGATAAGAACTTTTCAGAGTTTACCGATCTATATTTAGAAACTATAAAAAAACGATATTTTGATTATTGAGTTTATTCGAGAATCAGTGATTGTTAATTTTGAAATAATCACAACAACACTACATGATACAGGAAATAATTTAACCTGTTTTATTTGCAATTGAATGTTTGAACAGACCCAACAGCGTATCATGATGAATCAAAATATATAAATTGAAGTAAAGGGGCGGGACCCATTGTCAACACCTGTTAAGTAACGACAATCCCGTTCCGCCCCGGCACTTCCTCACCAAATAAAAAAGAAAGGAGCTTTCTCGGCAAAAGTACAAAAAATGAATTGATAATTGTCTGCGTGACGAGGCTGTTGAAATGATAGATACAGCAAAGT
>CAZJDS010000388.1:0-2131 GCA_964544795.1 uncultured Alkaliflexus sp.
AAGGATTTTGGAATTTGAGAAAACTATCAGGTAGCTATTACGACCCAGGTCTGTTGTTCGATGAAGATGGAAAGATTTATGTGGTTCATGGCATCAATACTCTGACAATCACCGAGCTGGATGAAGAGTTCCAAGCAGTTGGTAATGACAAGGTAGTAGTTGATAGGCCTGATAGCGGTTTGGAAGGGAGTCACTTATACAAGATTGGTGATTATTATTACATCTATGCAACTTATGGCGGGTGGCCTGCATCGCAGGTAGCATTTCGATCGACCAGCATTATGGGTTCATATGAAGAAAAGCTTCTTTTTGAGGATGATAACATCCATCAAGGGGCATTGGTCGAAACCCAAACGGGTGAATGGTGGACTGTTATGTTCTATGACAAGGGTGCTTTTGGTCGCTTTCCCAACTTGCAGCCAGTTTACTGGAATAATAATTGGCCTGTAATTGGAGCGAATGGTAAAGGTGTGACTACTTTTAGAAAGCCAAACGTAGGGCAAGAATATCCCACCAAGGTGTTGCCCACCAATGATAATTTCAGGCATTATAAACTCGGATTACAATGGGGCTGGAACCACAATCCAGACAATTCAAGGTGGTCTCTGTTTGATCGACCTGGTTTTTTGCGTCTAAAAACGGCTGGAGTTGTTACTGGTTTTTTAGAAGCAAAAAATACTTTGACACAGCGGATTTTTGGTTATCATGCCACTGATATTGACTCTTATGGCACTATAAAATTACATATAGATGAAATGAAGGAGGGCGATGTCTCTGGGTTGGCTGTTTTTCAGGATCCTTACGCATTTATTGGTGTAACACTTAGTGATGGTGAAAAACGCCTGATTATGGACAATAATGGTGATGTTCAGATGGGGGAGGCTATTATTGAAGAAGTAATTTATTTGCGGGCGGTTGCTAATTATGGTACGAGCAAAGCTCAGTTTTATTATAGCTTGGATAATGAAGTTTATACTGAATTTGGTCAAGAATTGAATATGGCCTTTGACCTTTCCATATTTACAGGTAATAAATTTAGTATATTTAATTATGCAACCAAAGAGTTAGGCGGTTATGTGGATGTAGATTGGTTTACCACAGAGGAAAGCTTTTCTGAGGAAAAGTATTATGATGATCGTTTTACAGGTTATACCGAAGAGCAGTTAACGCTGGAGAGTATTTATGTTGAATCTGAAAATATCGACATGCTAATTGGAACCAGCAAAACTTTAAATGTTTATGCAGTTTTTCAGGATGGGCATGAAGAGAATGTTACTTCTTCAACAGAGTTTTCAGTTTCCCGTCCTGATGTTGTTAAGGTTATCAACGGACAATTAATCGCACTAAAGAGTGGGTCTGCGACCATCACTGTTACCATTGAAGGCAAGCTTGGTGGATCTCGAACTTTGCAGATTAATGTGACTTCCCAAACTTTTCCGCTAATAAGTGGGTTATTCAATCCTTCAATTTGGGAAAATGGAACCTTTAATGAGCAAACAGGTGAATTGGTAACTGGTCAGTGGGGTTTTGGTGGATGGCAATATGAGAATGGCATTGACTTATCGCCCTACAAATACATTGTGGTTCAGCTTAAGCAACCGACAACCAGTGGAGCTTCATTCCGTTTGTTTGATGAGAGCAGCTATTGGACACCTGCTATAACTTATGATATGGGCTCCCAGATCCAATTAGTAGTGGATATAAATAATATGAAGAAAGAGGTGGGTGGAAAAATGGTGCCTGCCAATCCGTCTAACATTTATATTGTCGGATTCTGGTCACATGGAAATATCCCCATCCTCATTGATAATGTTTATCTATCTAATAGTGATGATCTTAAGCCCACATCTGTAAAAGAAATATTTATTAGGATTTCGGATCTGGACATTGTAGATGTTTATAATTTGATGGGTGTTAAATTAAAATCGGGGGTTTTACGTAAAAACGCCTCTGACAATTTGCCAAATGGTATTTATATTGTGGGCAATAAGTTAGTTGGTAATGAGAAAGTTATAGTTGGAAATAGGAATTAGTAACAACGTATAAATATTAAATTATGAATGTTTTAAATCGCTTTTTAATAGGCTTCTTCTCTCTCTTTATTTCATCAACATTATATTCGCAGGAGGTT
>CAZJDS010000389.1:0-2124 GCA_964544795.1 uncultured Alkaliflexus sp.
AGAAGAATAAGGAAGGCTTGGCTGGCAGATTTAAAGTTTTGGGGCAGATTGGATTGGGACTTATAGTTGGTTTGACGCTCTATTTTAACGACGATGTAGTGGCGCGGGTATATACAACAGTTCCAGTTACCGATCAGGTGGAAATGGTAGAGGGGAATCAAACAAAGGTGGTTACTGAAACCATTCATGCACCTGTGACCAATGTGCCTTTTTTCAAAAACAATCGTTTTAACTACACCTCTTTGGTGAGTTTTCTTGGAGAAAAAGCACAGAGCTGGGGCTGGATTATTTTTGTTTTAGCAGTCATTTTTATCATAACAGCTGTTTCTAATGGGGCCAATATGACCGATGGACTGGATGGCTTAGCTACTGGGGTTTCCACAATTATAGGAGTAACACTTGGGATCTTTGCCTACCTCTCTGGACACGTAGTGTATGCCGATTATTTGAATATCATGTTTATACCCAATTCGCAGGAGTTGGTGGTATTTATAAGTGCTTTTATTGGAGCTACCATTGGGTTTTTATGGTACAACTCATTTCCTGCCCAAGTTTTTATGGGCGATACAGGCAGCTTGACATTAGGTGGAATCATTGCTGTTTTTGCCATTCTTATTCGAATTGAGTTGTTGATTCCTATTTTATGCGGCGTCTTTTTGGTAGAGAATATTTCTGTGATGCTTCAGGTTTCTTATTTTAAATATACCAAACGGAGATACGGTGAAGGACGTCGAATCTTTAAGATGGCTCCACTTCACCACCACTATCAGTTAAAAGGATATCCAGAATCTAAAATTGTAACACGGTTCTGGATTGTCAGTATTATTTTGGCTGTTTTGACTATTGTAACGCTGAAAGTTAGGTAGCTATGCAAAAAAGAATCGTCATATTAGGAGCAGGTGAAAGTGGGGTGGGTGCGGCGTTACTGGCCAAATCCAAAGGATATGATGTTTATGTATCAGATTATAGTAAGATTGCCGAATCTTTCAAAAATGAGTTGATTGATCATCAGGTTGAATTTGAAGAGGAGGGGCATTCTGAAGAGAAAATATTTCAGGCAGAGGAAGTGATCAAAAGTCCAGGAATCCCAGATAGTGCACCCATTATTCAATCTCTTCGGCAAAAAGAGATTCCTATAATTGGTGAAATAGAGTTTGCAGGAAGATATTCCAACGCCTATATGGTGGGAATAACTGGAAGCAATGGTAAAACAACTTGTGTGCTTTGGTTGGATTACATTTTGAAGTTGGCGGGAATAGATTCTATTTTGGCGGGTAATGTAGGCGTAAGTCCCTGTCGTACTTTGGTGGAGCGAGATCCCGATTGTTTTGTTATGGAATTGAGCAGCTTTCAGTTGGACAACATGACTGATTTTCGTTGTAATATTGCAGTCGTAACCAATATTACACCCGATCATTTGGATAGATACGATCATAAAATAGAGAATTACATCCAATCAAAATTGCGGATTGTGCAAAACCAAACAACTGAAGATTTATTTATCTATTCTGCCGATGATCCAATTTTAGCGGCTCATTTAATAGAAGCAAAGACTCCCGCCCAAAGGTTCCCATTTTCCTTGGGTGGAAGAACTTCTGGGCGAATAGAAAATGGGGATTTGGTCTTAGAAATTAAGGATTTGGTTTTTAAAATGACATTGGATGAGGTGGCACTGAAAGGCAAACATAATTTATACAACGCCATGGCTGTAGGTTTAAGTGCTTTGAACATGGGTGTTACATCAGAAGTGCTACGAAGAGGTCTATCTACCTTTAAAGGAGTGGAACATCGATTGGAATATGTGGAAGAAATTAAAGGGGTGTTGTATATAAACGACTCCAAAGCGACCAATGTAAATTCTACTTTTTATGCTTTGGAGAGTATGACTCGTCCCGTAATTTGGATTGCTGGAGGTACCGATAAAGGAAATGATTACAGCGAACTCTTCTCGTTGGTATCTAAAAAAGTGAAAGCACTTATTTGTATGGGTGTGGACAACTCAAAATTGTTACAAGCTTTTTCAGATAAAGTACCTTATGCAGCAAGCACTTCTTCTATAAGCGATGCGCTGTATGTAGCAAGTCAGAATGCAGAGCACGGCGATGTTGTTTTATTATCTCCTGC
>CAZJDS010000390.1:0-2100 GCA_964544795.1 uncultured Alkaliflexus sp.
TCAATAACCAAATCCACAGGAATAAGTGGATTAATCAAATTGGGATCTCGACCTTTCCGAGCAACTTCGGCTCTGAGTGCTGCAATGTCAACTACTGCGGGGACTCCAGTAAAATCCTGCATCAAAACACGTGCTGGTTTAAAAGGAATGTCTTTGTCAACCGCTTCAGGCTTCCAGTTTAAAAGAGTTTCCACATTCTCTTTGGTAACAGAAAATCCATCAAAATTACGCAGTACATTCTCCAATAATATGCGGATGGAAAAAGGCATCTTATCAATGGCATAACCTTGTTTTTGAAGCTCAGCCATGCTGTAATAAGATAGTTCGACACCCTTATGATTTAATGTTTTCTTGATTTTAGAGATCACCTTTTCCATAGTATTATTTTTAATATCATTAGACTCGTTATTAAAACTCCTCTTTTACAATCACTTTTTTATCAACACCTAAACTGTTTAGCTGAGACTCCACAGCTTGCATCATTGGTTTTGGACCACATAGATAAATGTGCTTTGCATTGTGAACTCCAAGATCTTTTAAAAACTCTTCGGAGATATAACCAGATGAGTAGTGTTCTAAATCTTCATCAGACAAAATATTGAAAAAATGATCTTTCAACATTTTCTTGAACTCCTCTTCATGAATAATATCAACTCTCTTTTTATTAGCAAATATCAGTCGGTTTGCACCTATCTCACTTTTTGATTTTAGAGCCCTAAAAATAGATATGAAAGGAGTAACTCCAGCACCCCCCGCTATAAAAACGCCTTCTCCTTTATAAGAAATTGTACCCCATGCATCACCAATAATTAGTTCATCATTCACTTTTAAGTTCAACAACTCATTAGTTACACCTTTATGAGAAGGATAAGTTTTAATGGTAAACTCAAGATTCTGATCATTGGGGAGACTGGTAAATGTAAAAGGTCTTTTTTCACTTTGCCAATTGGTTTTGTTGATGGCAACTTCTGTTGCCTGTCCTGGAGTGAAAGTAAATCCCGAAGGCTTTTCTGTTACAATCCGTAACACATCGTGCGTGATTTTCTCAACTTCTTTAACTTTAACTTTGTATGGTTCCATATCGTCTAAATTTTACGTTCGATCTCTTTGCCTATTTTTTCGATTAAATCATTGACCTTAAAACCACCTACCTGACTTATCATATCCAGTGTGGCAACTTTCTTCATAGTGCCAAATATTATAGGATTGTTCAACTTTTCATATTCAGGAGAGAGTGAAATCAAATATTCCTTAATAAATGGATAGTTTTTAATAAGTGTCCCCACAATTGTTTTAGGAGTTATCTCAAAACTTCCATTACTTTTCGACTTCTCATTTGTCGTTTCTCTCTCGGATTTGGGTGGGTTCTTCCATGAGAGCAATCGCTGACTTCCTTTTAAACTTCGGATGTGCGTAACATCTTGCATCATTTCAAGAACCCCTCTAAAATTGCCCTCCTCATCACGAACCGCATCATATACAATATAGATAAACTTATCACCTCTGTCAAGCCAAAAGACTCAAAAGTAGTGTTGACCAACTTGCGAGCTTCATCGCGAGTCAGCTCCCTGTTGAAAACTTTTAGTTTGATCTCAGTCATTCTATTAATCCTGTCCGAATCTACATCAACATGCTTATTCATCTCTAAGGCTTTTCCTGCCAACTGTATATCTTTAAAATCTCTGCCCATAACTATTTGTCAATTTACTTACGAAAACATAAATTTGTTTCCACCCATACAAAAAGGATGAGTGAGAATGGTGTCAGAAAGTTATAACTTTTATTTCAATTGAAGACAAGAAAGTCCTCGATTTATTTAGACTAAATTAAAGGCTATAGAGGGAATCAGTAAGATAAACTCTGAATTCTATTTTTTGATAATCTCCACACGAGTTATGCGGATATCGATCAGAGGACGATCTGTTTGGTAAGTTTCAACGTTAGAGATTCTATCTACAACATCCATTCCACTAACCACCTCTCCAAAAACAGTATAATCATTGTCAAGGTGAGGCGCACCACCAATGGAAGTATAAACCTGGCGCTGCTGATCGGAAAACCGAAAGCCTTTTTGATTTTCGATCTCATCCAATTCCTGCT